>NZ_VRUV01000020.1:0-25008 GCF_008039455.1 Methylobacterium sp. WL116 | reverse complement strand
TAGACTTCCACGGCAAACATCCTGGGCCCCTCCCGAAAGAGAAGCCTCTCCACTGGCCGGCTTTTACCCCGGCCGCATCAGCACCCCGCCGACGCTCCAGTGGATGGTTTTGTCACCGCCCTACACACCGGCCCATTCCGCCGGTCCACATTAGCAGGACTGGATCCTTCCGGGCACGGCCTAAACCTCGGCTTGCTCTCGAAAATGGAATTTGGCTGGGAGTCCGGGCTTCCCAGGGAAGCCGAAGGGTAGCATTGCCTTCGGCAGACCGTTGAGGCTGTTTACAAGGCTGCCGAGGAATGGCCGGTTTGGACATCGTGGCAACGGCGTATGCCCGAAAGCGACGCCATGACTGCCCTATCCACGGCCACGCTGCAATCAGCTAGGCTCAAGCGGCGTGCTCCACCAGTTGGTCCACACTCCTCACGTCAGCCGAGGGGCTCGGTGCCCGAACGCCGCCCAGGAAGGGCCAGGGAAGGCGCTGGATGGCCTCGTTCAATTCGGCGACGTTGACGGCCCGCGGCTTCTTCTTGGTGCCGTAGCGCCCCGTCATCCCGCTCTCAGCGTGGCCCATCAGCCCCTTCTTGACCTCCTCGCCGTAACCGGCCGACGCCAAACGATCCTGGAACCCGTGTCGGAACGAGTAGAGGCTCGTTCCCTCGGTAGTCAGGCGGAGCTCGCCACGGCTGAACGTCGCCCAGAACGACGAGAAATAGCCCGAGACCCGCGTGACGTCGCTGGCCTGCGCCTCCATCGCGCTCCACAGCGACTTCCGCCCCTCCAGCCGCGCTTCTGCGACGAGGGTCAGCAAGCCCAAGTCGATAAGCTCCCGCCGGACCGGCACCCACCGTCGCCGCGCGAGGGTCTTCACTGCCCGGTCGCCCGCGTTGGTGACGTTGAAGCAAAGGATCTCGGGATGGTCAGGATGAGGGCCGACAGTGTCGGGTCCGACCTGTAGGATCTCGGAGGAGATCATGCCGTGCAGGCAGGCAATGAGGGGCAGCCAGAACTGCAACTCGCCACAAGCCTTGACGGCGGTGAGCCGCCTGCCCTGCGTGAAGACGGGATGGGCGAAGATCGTGGCCAGTTCGGCATCCCCGTAGGGCTCACGCCGATCCTCGTCCTCCGGCACCTCCAAGTACAGGTCGGGCCCGAGGCCCGCCTCGATCCATCCCGCATTCGCGGCGGTGGCCATCAGGCCGGAAATGAAGCCGACCTTCTTGTTGATCGTGGCGGTCTTGTAGGTAGTGGCTGTGCCGAGATGGTCGCGATAGGCGAGCAGGTGCCGGCGCCGGACGAGGCCGATGTCGCGGACGCCCGAATGCGTCTCGAAGGCCGCGATGGTCTGGTCCATTTCGCGCAGGTAATCCGGGCGGGCCTGCTTCTTCGCCTTCCTCCGGTTCTCGACCCATTTGGCCCGGCAGTCTGCGAGCGACCGACCAATTTCCGAATCGACAGCAATCGGCATCGCCTGGGGCTCGGGATGAGATCCTTGACGGGCCACTACGCGTTTCCAGGGTCCATCGACCGCGTCGGGGTGGAGATGGTCGAGGCCGCCCCGGCGAGCCTCGCGCATCTGGAATACATCCAGGTAGTTGAGTTCCGCCGTCAGGCAGGCGGCCATGAACCGTTCGAGGTTCGGGTCTGTGCGAGTAAGGCTCACGCCGAGACGGCGGACGTAGCCCTGGACGAACGGCAACCGTTCCTCAGCATAATCGGTCACCGTGCCCTCACGCAGAGCCCGTCCGCGCGCAATGTGTTCCTTTACGACCGCAGGGTCTCGCCAGGGCAGTCGCGAGAGGTCTCGCTCCGCCGTGAACGCCGCTCCAGGCATCGAACTGAGACGTGCCCGCCAGTCCTCCTCGGCCAGGCTCGCTCCGAACCATGAGGCCAGCGCCTGCCAGTCCGGCCAGGTCCACCCCTCGGCGACGAGTGCGGCGGGACCATCGGGGCTAGGGCTCAGTCCCTTGCGCCTGCGAGCCTCGGCGAAGCGGGCATCCCATACCTCGTCAAGGGCGAGCGCATCTGCCCGCGCCACCCGCTTATCGCGGGTGCGAAGGGACCTTTGGACGCGCGCGAAAGGGAAGGCGTCACGTAGGTCCTCAGGGACGCGCCGGACATACTGGAAGACCCCGTCGCGAAGGGTGAGATGGTTGGAAACGGGCACGTCGTCTGTCGCCATGTTATGCACGATGTTATGCGATCGACCCGCGTGCAAGAGGGCCGAAGTGCGTGCAGACGTTGACGAACAAGGATTTGGCGGGGCCAACATGGCCTTATGGCGCGCCCTGCGGGAGTCGAACCCGCCTCTTCAGCGTGAAAGGCGAATGTCCTTAGGTCGGTGATAAACCTGAGAAGTGCATTCCCCTCTTATGACTAGCCTTTTCACCTCACGTCTATCATACCTAGCTCATACCTTTGTGTGAGCTGAGTGTGAGACGGGCAATGGCGCAGGCATCGAACGTCGACAGTCCAGCGAAGCGCGCCCGTCTGCCGGCTGCGAAGAACCCATACTGGCAGGGGATCGCCGGTGCGCGGAAAGGCGTATCGCTCGGCTATCGTAAACCGCAGCGCGGGCCAGGGACTTGGACCGCGAAACTCGTTCTCGACGGCCAACGCCGAGAGGCGAGGCTTGCGCAGGCAGATGATGCAGGGGCCTCCGCTGACGCCCTCCCCTACCCGGCGGCTGTTACGACAGCGATGGAGTGGGCGCGCGGCGAGCTTAGAAAGATTGAGGGGGTCGACGACGCCTCTGCGCAACCGTCGACGCCCATTACGGTCGCCACTGCGCTCGATGCCTATGTCGATGCCTACGCGGCACGGAAGAAGACGCCGCGGAACTACATGGCCGGCTTGCTCAAGAAGCACGTGCTATCCGATGTCGCATTCGCCGAGACACCGTTGGCGAAGCTCACGTCGGAAAAGATTATCGCTTGGCGCAAGCGGCTCGCACCCAACCTCTCCGGCCGGTCGGTCAATTGGATTTTGACCGTCACGCGCGCCGCTCTCAACCACGCTGCCGATCAGCACCGCCGCGCGCTGCCGCCAAACCTGCCAACCGAGATCAAGGTCGGCACGAAGTCCGTTCCAAGCGAGGCGAACGCTCGGAAACAGATCTTGGCCGACGCAGACATTCGACGGCTGGTGGCCGGCGCCTTCCACGTCGACGAGACCGGCGATTTCGGCCGCATGATTCTGTGCCTTGCGGCAACTGGCGCACGGTTCTCTCAGGTCGCACGCATCAGGGTTGCCGACGTCCAGGTCGAGCGTATGCGGATCATGGTCCCGCCGGCTAGGAAAGGACGGGCAGGAAAGACGCCGGTTCCGATCGCCGTGCCAGTGGGCGCCGACATCATCGCCGGGTTGCAGCCCGCCCTGGTCGGACGCCTGGGACATGAACCCCTGCTTCTGCGCTGGACGAAGAAGCAGGTTGGGCCTCGCGAATGGGTCAAGACCGACCGCGGCCCTTGGACGGAATCGTCGACTGCCCGCGATCATTGGGCCAAGGCACGCGCGTACGCTGGCCTGCCCGCCGACGTCGTCATGTACGCTTTTCGCCATAGCTCGATCGTCCGCGGGCTCTGCGCACGGCTCCCAGTCCGTCTCGTCGCGGCGCTGCACGATACAAGCGTCGGAATGATCGAGGCCCACTACTCGGCATACATCGTCGATGCGACGGAGGATCTCGTTCGCCCGACCTTGGTTCCTCTGGCGCCCGCCGAGCCGACACGGCTGTGCCCGGTCGCCGAGGTGGCGGCATGATCAACCGGCAACCTGCGCGCACGAAGATGACTAAATCCGGGCGGATCATGGGGCGCCCGTCGAAGACGCAAGTTGACCTTATTGTAAAAGATCCTAGCCCCAAACTGACGCGGCGCCTTGTGGGGCAAGCACCGCCGCGTTCCAGGCTTGTCGATGGAGTCTATATTGCCGTATTTGGGCCTCCTAAACCAATATATGAGTATATCAAGAAATCAAAAGGGCGGCCGGTCGCAACCACGAGCGAGGAAACGCTTTGGATAATTAGATCTATCGATGGTGAAAATCGCCCCGGCTATGCTGAAGAACTTGCAGTTCAAATGCAGGCAGCAAAGGGCAATCACGCCATGAAGGCCGAGGGTGTTAAACGCAAATTAACTTCTGTCAGAGCTCAGACTGAGTCTAGGAAAGCTCGATCGCTGGTTAAAATTTCGCTTCCTCGACGCATCGCCGACATTCCCGAATAAGATAATATTTTACAATGACTTAGGCCGGTCTAATTATCTCGGCTTTTTGGTAGAAGGCGTCTCACCTATCTCTCCCAGCACATTGCTACGGGAGATTATCATGCAAATCGAAAAGGCACACGGCAGTAGCTCCGCTGCGCGTTCTCGTCGTCGGCCCAGCGCTCAGCGACTTCGGGGTAAGGGCGCTTCGACATCGACCATTCAGATGCGCTGGCAGGACCGCCCTCATCAGCAACTCGCGATTGCCAGCGAAATTGCTCAGGTATCCGAAGCGGCTCTCTACAAAGCCGAGAAGGACGGGCTGCTTACGTTCGTGAGGCTCGCAGGCCGTACCCTCGTCGATACGGTAAGCCTGATCTCTTTCATCAGCCGCGCAGAGCCGTGGACAGCCTCTCAACGTGGGGCTGCTGCTCGGGCGAAGCGGGCCGAAGTCGCCCGCCTGTCGCTGCGCTGATCGCGGGGTTCCGACATGGAATACGGTCAGACGCTTGGCGTCCTCTTCGCTCCCGAACAGTCTGCGCTTGTAGCACCGGCCGCCTTTCCGGCTGACGAGTTGGCCGCTTACTTCCGCATTTCCCGCGCGTCCGTGTGGCGACTGCTCAAGAAGGGTTCGCTCGCGCGTACTCGGATCGGCGGCCGTACGGTCATCCACCGGATTGATGCTGGCGCGTTCCTCGCCCGCGCCGCGGCGGTTGCGTAATGCAGGTCTCACTCCGTCCGCTTCTGCAGCACGAGTATCTCGCGACCGGCGGCCGCTTCGTCGCCGACTCCATCGCGTGCCAGCTCACGCCGAAGGAACTGCTGTCCGTCAGCGCCGCTCTTCATAGCGTCGCCTTTTGTTGCGACGCGCTGTTCCTGAACCCTGAAGCGAAGCCGAAAGCGCCGCTATGGATCGGCGGCACGCTTGCCGACAACGTCACCGAGGGCGAGGCCCTCATCGTCTTTGCGGACGCTCATCCTTGGCGTGGCTATTCCGGCGCGCATCTCAGCATCTCTGACATCGCCAACCATCGAGCGGCCGCCAACGGCCCAAGCCCCAGAATCGCGAAGGCGAACACCGTCGCGCGGGCGCTCAGCCGAGGGCACGTCTGTCGTCCGACGCCGCATGCTTTAGCGCCAAAAGAGACGCCGGAGATCCGGCACGACAATTTTTGCTCGCTGGCTGCCCACGTCCTCGACGACCGCACGTTCGACCACCTGGTCGGCATGACTGACGGTGTGCCCATCATTGCCATCGTGGGGGACACCCGCTCGACCGGCATCACTAGTGGCCGCTTCTTCGTCTCCGTCACCACGCTTCCCGGGGTGTGGCTCGGGACGTCGCAACCGGCTGGCCGCTGCTGAGGAACCAGCAGGTGGATAGTATCACGCAGTTGCGCAGCTTCGGGCTCGTCCTGGCGAAGCGATGGAGCATCAATCCAAGCGGCGTTCTGATTGGCGCCGGGTACGACAGGGCCAAACATTTCGCCGTCGTCGAACACCCGGTCTCATGCGTCGGGGATCTTGCGCTGGTGCTGGATGGGACGTCCTCCGATCCGTTCTCATGCGTGATCCGTGGGCGGCCTGGACCTGGCTGCGACATCCGGCGGACAGCCCGCCTCGGCGTTCTGTTCGAGGACGTACCGCATCGCTGGTCGATGCACGACTTTGACGCGGTCGACTGCCCCGACTGGCTCGATTGGCGCGCGGAGCCGGCGGCAGCCGCAGATTTCCTACGGTCGCTGCTGCCCCCGCAGTTTCACGAGGCAACATGCTGGTGGAGCTTCACCGGCAGCCAGGGCTTCAAGGCCGGTCTGCGGATGCGCCTGGCCTTCTGGCACGACGTCGCGATCAGCGGCGCGGACCTGAAGCTGTGGCTTTGCGAACGACAGCCCATTCCGGGGAAGCCGCGGAAAAGCTGGCCGCAGGTCTGTCCGGTTGACGGCAGTATCTACGGCCATGTCCAGCCGATCTACGTCGCCAAACCAATGCTCTCTGCCGGTGTCGTCGATCCGGTTCTTCAGCGGACCGGCATCCTTCGCGGACGCCTCGACGCCGTGCAGACGCCAGTGCCGATCACGGCTCGATTCACTGCGTCTATCGAACGAACCGGTCACGCCTGCGCTACGCCGACAGATCGGACCTACGAAGGCAGCGGCTACGCCTACCATCGCAGCAGGATCGGCGACGACGCGGACGGCTTCCATCTGCCGTTGCGGGCTGCACTTGCCGCGTGGATCGCGATGCATGGCGCCGAGACCGATCCCATGCCAGCGATCGAGGATCTGTCGTCCGTAGCATGGGCGGTCTGTCCCGCCGATCCGGTCCGCCGTGCCGACGTCGAGGAACGCATCGCAGCGCTTCCACGCGTGGGGGATTGGATTCGTGATCGGCAGCTGGAGAGCGAGCGGCGGCTAAGTTCGGTCGGCGCGGCGTGTCATGCGTCCCATCCACTGCCGACATGGACGCTCGCCGAAGCGCAGCATGAGCTCGGTGCCGCGGCTCGCACGGCCTTTCTGCGCACACGTAGCTTCTTCGCGGTGCATCGCGACACCGAAGCTGCCGACGGCAGCGACCGACACAAGGTCGGGGCGTGCGGCCGTGGCGCGGCCGCGCTGTTCGACGGCCCTGCCCGTGTCGCGATCTGCGCCGGCGTCGGTCTCGGCAAGACCGAGGCCGTGATCCGCGAAATCGTATCGCTGATCGGAGATCGCCCCAAGACGCGCATCGCCTTCGGGGCACCCACCCACAAGACCGCCGACGACATTCGCGACCGTTTGAACGCCGCCGCGGGCAGGGTCGTCGCGAAGGTCTGGCGCGGCGCAAACTTTATCGCTTCGGATCAGCACGACGTTGCCATGTGCCGCATGGCAGCCCTGGTCGCACGCGTACAGCAGGCCGGCGGCGGCATCCGTGACGTCTGCGGTGGTTCGAAACGCGGATGGTGCCGTCATCATCCTGCTCGACCCGGAATCGGCGCGGAGGATGCCTGCGCCTACCGCAGTCAGGCGGATGCGCGCATCGCGGTCTGGATCGTGCCGCATGCGATGCTGACGAGCGCTCCGCCACCGGAACTGCCTTCTTTCGACATGCTGGTCATCGACGAGGCTCCGTGGCTTTCGTCATTCGGTGGTCTGACGTCGCCGGCGCGGATTACGCTGCCCGAATTGGTGCGGCCCCGCATCCTCGGCGGCCCCGATAGCATGTACACGCTGCTCTACCGGTCGACGGCCGCGATGCTCGAGCGAGCGCTCAAGGACCAGGCAGGGCTCTTGAAGCGTGCCGCGCTGGTCGAGGCAGGTTTGAGCGCTTGGCGGGCCCGAACCTGTGCCGGTCAAATCTGGTTGGCGAAGAGTGCGCTCCCGATCCATAGGGATCTGCCCGAACAGGACGCTATCGCGGCGATCGATCAGGTCGCGCTCGGCGTCGCACCGGTGGCGATGCTCGCCCGTGCATGGACCCTGCTGGCTGATTTCCTGGACAGCGGCGAGGACGTGGCCCCCTGGACCCTGGAGGTCACACAGAATGAGGCCGGGGAGCGACATCTCCGATTGCGGTGGCGCGAGCCCTTCCATGATGGGTGGATCGCCGGCCCGGTGATCTGCCTTGATGCGACGCCGGAGGCCGAGGTGAGCCGCCTATGGCTGCCCGACCTTGCGATCCTGACGAACGCGCAGGCGCGTGAGACAGCCGTGCACCGGGTCCAGATCGTCGATCGCCAGAACGGGAAGACCAGTTGGCTCGGGGCGAACGAAGAGCGAGCCGGCGAACGCGCAGTGAAGCTGCGCAGCCTGCGCCGCTTCATCGAGATCCAGGCCTTCCGGCATCGCGGTCGCGGCGCCGGTGGCGGCCCGGACATCGCCGTCGTGACATACAAAGGGTTGGCTCAGAAACTTAGCGCGAGCGCGCCGCCGAACGTCGTCGTCGGGCACTTCAACGCCCTTCGCGGCTTCGACGGGTGGTCTGCCGTCGCGGCGATCATCGTCATCGGACGGCCGCTGCCGCCGCCGCGGGACGTTGCGATCATGGCTGCGGTCGGCTCGGGCAAGCTCGGAACCTATTCGACGGAGACATACAAACGCGATGTACCGGCTGCGATCACCATGCGCGACGGCACGGGTCGGCGGGTTCAGACGCTTGCTCATCCCGATCCGCTCGCGGACGCATTCCGCAGGCAGGTGCTTACCGAAGTCGAGCAAGCCGAAGGCCGCGCCCGCGGCGTCCGGCGCTCGGATGCATCTCCGCTCCTTTCCTATGTCCTCACGGCGCAGCCGACGACACTTGCTGTCGACGAGGCGCTGACGCAGTCGGATGTGCTCGACGATATCGATCTCGTCGCATTGCTTGCAGCACGAGGGATTGTCCCGAACAACGCTGCCGACGCCGGTAGCGTTCTTGGAGACGAAGTCGGCGAAGCGGCTCAAAAAGCCGACAACGTTCGGAAGCGCCTCTCGCGATCGGGGCAGTCGGGCATTCTGGCGCGGCTCGTCACGGGCACTGGACCCGAGCGCCGCGAAAGTGTGACCGGTCCTAATTATATATATTATATGGACCGGTCACACTTTCGCGGCAACGGCGGCGAACTCCCTCCGGAAGCGTTCAAAACCTTCCGCTGCTATCGCTATCAGCGCCGAGATTGCCGGAAATCCGGCATCGCTCTTGTTGACATACAAACGCACCGCATCCCGCGCGCTGCCCTGGCGGTCGCATTCGGAGAGCTCGTGTTCTGCGAACGGGTCTCTGCGCCCGCGTGGCTAGTCGACGTCAAAGCCGCGCCGGAGCGGGTGCATCCCGAACGGATGCTGAAGCGCGTGCCGTCAGCGGTCGAGACGATTCTCGGCACGGATCATCGCGTGCTTACCGTAGCGCCGGCCTTTTTGCCGGTTGCGATGGACGTGCTCTCGATCCGATGGCATCGCTGGCCGGTTACGTTGCACGCCTACGCGACGGCGTCCGGCGCTCCGCTGCTTCTGATGCAGCGCCCCGACGCCTTATGGCCGCCGCGCAGGACGCCTGCTCCACCGATCGCATCTCCGAGCACCAGCAGGACGCCAGCCGATCGCGTCTTCACGCTGGCTGATGTCGCAGCCGCCGCGGAGCTCCCCTTACCCCAGGTGCGCCCTCTCATGGGCCTTCCCGAGGCGATGAAGCGTGCCGCTGCGGTCGGCCTTGATCGAGCGGAAATCGAAGTTGTGGAGCGTCGCGTCGGCCCCGAACGGTTCCGCACAGCAATCGCGCAGCTCGTCGAGTGCGATGACGATAGTTCAGGAAAGGCAAAGTGAACCATGAAGGAAGAGACGCCCGCCCGGAGGCGGTATCAGCAGAGCGTTGCGTTCCGTCAAAACCAGCAACTCGGCCTGGAGAAAGCTTGGGCCGTATTCAAAGCTGCTCCGCGATGCGGTGCGACCAAGAGATCGACCGGCGAGCCCTGTCGCGGATACGCGCTCAAGAACGGCCGATGCAGACATCATGGCGGACGAACACCGAAGGGTCAGGAATGGCACAAGATCCAGTGGAGCCCGAGCAAGGACGCGAACAAGCTGAACCGTAAGTCGCTCGATATCGCTCGGCGAGAGCGACGTCGAAATAAGAAACAGCTGACTAGAACACCGGAAGAGCTCGCCGCCTACGAAGCTTGGAAGGCAGCTCACCGGGCCACGAGCACGACCGCACGCGCCCGGGCGCGGCAAGATCGCGATGCCCACGAATCGATTCTACGGCTCTGCGCCGAGGAATTCGAGAACGATTGATCATCTCTACCCATCAGGAGAGCACCATGCCCCGCGCAAATCGCGATACTGTCGCCGAAGTCGATAACGAGATTGACTACCTGCTCCGCACCGAGGGCTTAAGAGCCGCGACCGAAGCGCTGATCAGCACCTGCAAAGATGCAACCGCGCCAGCGCAAGCTCGAGCCGCCGCCGGGCGGACCATCTTCGAAGCGACCGGGCGTTTGAAAAAGGAACCGCCAGGCCCCGAGAAGGAACTGCACGAGCTGTCGGCAGCCGAACTGCGGGAGCGCTACGAGACTGGAGAGCGGAAGCTGGCTGCGTTTGAAGCTTTGCTTGCCGAAGCTGACGAAGCCGAGGGTGACCGGCACTGAGATTGTCGCGGCCCCGTCACCAAAGACCGAAGGCGCGCTCCACCGGCGCGCCTTTCGTGTTTCGGTGCGTCAGTCCGGCCCCACCCTCGCGCGAGGAAAGCTGAGAGACCCCGACCGCCTCCCTATCGTCGAGCTGCGATGATGGAAAAACCGATTGCATGACAACCTCAAACGGACGTATAATATTGTTATAGACGAGATCGAGACTCCATGACCGGCACGAACCACCTCGAATTGCCCCTGACCAAGCCGGTGGTGGCCTACGTCCGCGTCTCGACGGATCGGCAGGGCAAGTCGGGCCTTGGCCTCGATGCGCAGCGGGCAGCCCTAGCCGCCTTCGCCACGGCCCACTGGTTCGAGATCGTCGAGGAGTTCACCGACGTGGCTTCGGGCAAGGGCGAGGATGCCCTGGAGCGTCGGCCGCAGCTCGCTAATGCTCTCGCCCGGGCGAAGAAACTGAAGTGCCCCGTTGTGGTCGCGAAGCTCGATCGCTTGTCCCGCGACGTGGCCTTCATCGCCGGCCTGATGGCGCAGCGGGTGCCCTTCATCGTCGCTGAGCTCGGCGCCGATGCCGATCCCTTCATGCTCCACATCTATGCCGCCCTGGCCGAGAAGGAGCGCGCGCTGATCTCGGCCCGCACCCGGGCGGCCCTGGCACCGATGAAGGGCACCGGCGTGCTCGGCAACCGGACCAACCTCGACGAGGCGTCCGCTAAAGGCCGCCAGGTCCTCAGCACCAAGGCTGACGAGTTCGCTGCGAATGTTCTCCCGGTCATCCGGGAGATGCAGGCCAAGGGCGCCTCGATGCGGACCGTGGCGAGCGAGCTGAACGACCGGAACGTGAAGACGGCGCGCGGCGGCACCTGGACCGCTGTGCAAGTGTCTCGGATCCTCGACCGAGCCGCCTGAGCACAATGCAGCCACGGTCGACGTTACCCCGATCCGCGATGACATCGCGGAGGTGGATGCGCTGTGAACCGTGGAGTACCAAGCGGATGGGACGCCCATCGCACAAGTTGGCGCCGAGCTACGTCTACCGGGCACCCGGCACCGGAGAGGGCCGGCACCCACCTCCCGGGGTACTCCGAGCTTGCGCCGAAACGCTGCAGAATCAGGCCATAGAAATTTGCGGCGGCCTGGAACTTTTTGACCCCACTAATAGATATTTTTTCTCATTTCATATCAGGCGAGCTTGACAAAAGTGTCTAGAAAATAGCTCAAATTTTACCGTCGTGATAGAATACTGAACATATCGCTCGTTTGCGGGACGAGAGCTTGCTGGACGCCCTTGGTCCTTCCGACGAGCCTGCTAGGATGTTGCGTCGTCCGAGTGCGGAGATCGAATAGCGTGATTGCGCAGCCGGAATGGACTGAGCGCGCTGAGAAGCGGGGGCTCGATCCCCTAGGAATGCAGAACGCCGGGGTGACTCTCTACCAGTCGCTTCTGCCGGGGATCAGCAATGTTACCCTAAGGATGCGCTACTATGGCTACTACTGCTGGGTGAGCGACTCCTACGCCCACGCCGGCGCGACCGACGATTTCGCCGCTTGGCGCTCATGGGTCCGGCGATCCGAGGCGCTCTATGCTTTGGTGTCGGCGAGAGCCACCGGCGAGGGAGGAGTTGGTGGCGTCGACTGGGCCAACCGCAGACTGGCCCAAGAGGAGCTTGTCGTCGACTTCGCGGAGGCCGCATCCAACGATATCCGCGTAACTCGGTATCTGCGCCAATCGCTCGGTGTGTTCGGTGGCGCCTACTACTCGCAGATGGTCGAACTCGGGCTTTTCCGACAGGGGAAGCACGGCATCCAACGGGCGACCAACGGAACCGGGAGATCGGTAGCGACTGCTTTCCGGGACGCGATCGGTCCGAGAGTCGAAAAGGTGCTGTTGGAAACGATAAGGACGGCGCAGGTCACCCCGAAGCAGCTCGATCTGCTCTATCCGATCATTCCGTCGGAAATTCCCGAACTCTCCACAGAGCGCGGAGCATACGAGCGCCTCTTGTTCTCGCCCGAGAATGTATCCGAAGCGGATGCGAGCCGATCCGCTTCGCTAAAGCTCATACTCCTCACGGCGCAGGAGCTGGGTTCCCGCCCGAGCCCGGATGAGATCAGATGGCATCTCTTCGGTACAGCAACCCTGGGCGACGAAGCGTTGGAGCGTCAGCGTGTCCGCTGGGAGGCTTATCACTGTCAGGATCTAATGCAGATCGCGGCGGCGTCCCTTCTGGAGTGGGCAACGGATCTCATGGGCGAGGCGGATGCCGGTCGGACCTTGCGAGAGATTGAGTCGGAAATCGGCGATCGCTTGCAGAACTCGCGTAACGGCGACGTGGCGACCTGGTCGGAATTTCGTGGGGCAATCGCTCACGAGGCGTACGATTACCGCGCCGCATCGTCGACGCTCACCAGTCGCCATGGCACCGCCGAGCAGAAAGCATGGGATACGGTCGGCCTCATTGCCGCGCTCGATCAGCGGATGCGGAAGTGCTCTAACCTTCGTGACGCGACCCGTCTCGAGTTGAAGGGGCACGGCAGCGGGCGGTCAGTCATCACCGAGCTGACCTGGTTCTCGCGCAGGGAGGACGGGGAAGTCTGCGAGCTGATCGCCTCGTACGTGGTGGAGCGGATCGTCAGGCGGCATTCCTGGGTCGCGATGCAGAAGCTCCGTCGGCAGGGCGACTACACGTTTCTGTTCGAGGTGCGGGACGGCCGACTCGTTCGGCGCAGCGGATACGCTCCGGTGGCGACGACGCCGCGGCTAAATCCGGCGACCACCTTTCTAGAAGACATTTGGCTGGTCAACGAGGACGGCCCCACCGCGCATGGACGCGCCGTCCTCGGAGCTAACGCATGAAATACCCCGATCGGATGGCGCGGCGTGGCGCCGGTTCGCGTCCCTTTCACACGGCGATATCGACCACCTTCGCCATTGAGTTCGCTGCGCTGGAGGAAGTGATGCTTCCGCAGCTGATGACGAGCGGTGCGACGAACTTGCTCGTCATCGCCGATCGCCGGATGGCGTCGATGTCACTCTCCGATGGATCGCAGATGCCGGTCCAACTCGGCCGGGATTACGAACTTTATTCTCCGCGTATCGGCGCGGGCGTCTTCCATCCCAAAATTATTCTCCAGATCGGACGCCGCGCCGGTCGCCTGTTCGTCGGATCGGCGAATATCACGGCGGCAGGTCTGGCTGGCAATGCGGAGACGGTGATCGAGTTGGAGTGCGGTGACGAACCAGGACCGGAGCGGGAGGTCGTCCGCGCCGCTTGGCGATACCTCAATGGGCTCGTCTCCACCGATGCGGGTGCGGCCCGTGACGCCATGACCTGGGCGGCGGACAGAGCTAAGTGGTTGTTGGGCCCGGAACCGGATCCTGTGCAGGTGCTTGAGGACGGTTCGGCAATCTCCTTCCTATCCAATGCCTCCGACGTTGCTATCTCACGCCGCTTCATCGACTTCGTGGTTGGCGAGGCCGTGGAGCAGCTTGTCGTTGCCAGCCCGTATTGGGACAAGGAACTCGCAGCTCTCCAGGCCCTTCGTACGGCACTCGAACCTGAGGCTATGTCGATATTCGTCGATCCGGAGCAGCATGCATTTCCGATCAGGGCGCCAGCTGCCTCCGGCCTAAATATTCGCAAGCTTCCGAAGACGCTACAGGGCCGGTTCGCACACGCCAAAATTGTGATCGCCTCAACCTCGGATCACGACCACGTACTAGTCGGAAGCGCCAATTGCACACAGGCCGCCTTGGGGCGTGGTGAAGTGGCGGGTGTGAATGCGGAGGCATGCATCTATCGGAGGCTGCCACGCAACGCCGCCCTGAAGGCGCTCGGCCTCGACACCTGTCTCGAGCAGGATCCGATCGAGCCTGACAAGGTTGAGCCACGAGAAGCCCCCGCGCCTATACCACTGAATGAGATCGAGGCGACGTGGGCAGGATCGTTCGAAATCGAGCAAGCTTTGCTGATCTGGTCTCCAGCGCCACGCGTTCCGAAAAGCGGCACGCTTAGGCTACTCGACGCAGCTGGAAGGGAAATCGGGACGATCTCGTTTGGGCCCATCGATGCCGCGGCCCGACAGTCGTTGCGCGTTGAGATAGATCAACCTGGGCGGACCAGCTTTATCGTCGTCGTCTCGGAAAACTTCGTCTCAGCCCCGGCGCACGTGACTCATCGCCATCTCTTGCGGCGCCGTAGACGCGAGGTCCCCACGGGCGCCGTGGCGAAAGCGGTCGAAGCGTTCGATTCCGGAGAGGAATTTGACCTCTGGATGCACGGTGCCTTTGATGATCTCGCGAGGGCCGATCTAGCTGACCGTCCCCACATACCCGTCAGTCTGCCTCGTGCGCCGAAGTTGGCGCCGGAGCAGGAGGAGCAGGTCGCACAGCACCTCACCTATGACGAGTTCATGGAGATGCGGTCTCCGGACGCGAGGGATCTAGGGCGCCACGAAAGCGCGCTGACCGGCACGCATTCGGACAGCATCCGGAGCTTCCTGAACATGCTGGTGGGTCGAGGTTCCGAGGGCGCGGAGGCCGATCCAGATGATGGCGACTGGCTGGAAATGGGGGATGAGGACGAAGACGGAGAACTCGACGCAGCGACTTCGGACATCGAGCTGGCGGTTGCTGAGGAACCTGACGATGAGGAGGCCAATACGAGAAACGCCGCCGTCGACGCGAGATTGTTCGAGAAAATGGTCCGGAGCTATGTGGCGAACGTCACGGCAGGCGAGGAGCCTCTCGGTCCGAGCGACGTGCTCCGATTGAGGTTCTGGTTGATGCTGCTGCTATATAAGGCCCGGCACACCGAATTGCCGAAAGGGCTTGAGCCCACTTCCGATGAGACGGGCTGGCCAAGGATGGCTTTGCGCGTGCTCGCGGCGTTCTTCTGCGGGAAGAAGCCCCCGGTAACACGCGTCATGATCTCTCGAGAATACACGGAGATGCCAGTCGATTTCCTTGAGAGCTGGACGACTGCTCTTTGGACGCTCGACGCAATCGAAGCTGTCGTGCGGCCTTCGGGGCGCAGCAGGTCGTTCCTGACTTACGTGGCAAGAGTGCGCCTCGAGATGCTGAAGATCCTCGGCCTAACTCCCACGGAGATAGCGAGTGAAATCGTAGTTGAGTTGCGCCGCGCATTGGATCGCACGATCGGAAGGCGGCTCGCGTACAACTCGGTAGCTGCCGCCTAAATTAAAGTGGCTAACCATCCATCTCTTGACGAACGTCGAACCAATTTTTTCAAGTTTTTTCCTTGAGTTTGGCTGAAGTTGAAAAGTCAATTGTCACGACGGTCTTGGGGAATACGTCGCTCAATTAATACCGTTTTACTCTGGAATGTGCGATTCCGGAACCTCCGCTTGGGCCAGCCTTGACGCCGAAAGCTTCAAGTCGGCAAACGGGCAAGCTTGCCCGTTCACGGCTAATTTAGTTGTCGGCAAGCAGACATTCCGAGGGACCGAGAAGGGTCGGGAGCTGCTGATAAGGCGGCGACACTGATGGCGTTCAGACCAAAAAAGTGAAGATAGGTTTTGCGGGCGAGGCATCGGACCAAGGCCAGCTATAAACCAGTCCGAACGAGCCGCAGCCCGTGAACACGCTGCTCGACACCCTGCGGGCCACCGGGCGCCGCCTGCCCGCCGGGTCGAACACCGCGGTCGACCTCGTCATGCAGGACGCCCTGTCGGAGCAGAGCACCTTGGGCGAGGAGGTGACGGCGTTGCGAACGCGATGCCGATCCCTGCTCTCGAACGTCGGCGGCAAGGCGCGGCAAGCCGCCCTTGGCCGCGCCACCGGGAGCCTAGCCGACATGTTCGTGCACCCGAACAGCGGCAACATGATCGCCGACATCGTCGAGCGCGGCGTTGAGCCCGTCTTCACCAATGCCATGCTTCGCCAAGCGCTTCAGACACCCGGAGCCATGAGCCACCGATGACGTACACGCTGCACCAGCTCGCCGCCGGCAGCTACGATCTGGCCCTCGACGGGGTGATCGTGGGCGATGTGGTGCGCGACGTCACGCCCGGCGGTCAGGTCAAAGGGTGGCGTGCCGAGCTACTCGACGACGTGCCGGTGGAGCAAATGCCGCTCCCCTTCAGTGGGATCGAACACCGATTCCCATGCCGCTCCCCTTCAGTGGGATCGAACACCGATTCCCATCGCTGGACGCAGCGATGACGTGGCTTGGTGGCGCGGCGATCCGAGACGCCGTCGGAGCGACGTGAGCACGGCCAGATTCGCGCGAATCCCAATCGTAGGGATGAAACGCCATTCCCGAAGCGTCTATCGTATGTTCCCAAGGCAACCTCAGCCCGCCCGGCCTCAGCCGCGGCGGGCTTTCTTGTCGCTGATCGCTTGATCAGCAACTCAGCTTCCGGCCTTCGCGCCGCCCGAACACCTGATAGTGGGCAGCTCCGGACTTCATCTTCCCGCTCTGCACGGCACGGACTACGTCCGGGTTGCAACGCAGGTATTCTCGCTCATCGAACGACGCGACACCGCCGCGGCCGCGATCTTCAGAGCCGTACCCCCGTCGATCGTCGTCGCGACGGCGATCATCGCGACCACCGTACTCCCGGTCTCCGTACCCGCGATCGCGACCCCGGTAGCCGTCATCACGACGGTCGTAGCCGTAATCCCGGCCGCCGTAGGGCTGGGCGAAAGCAGGTGCCACCGAACCGATGGTCGTCAGGCTCACAGCCAACACGGCACATAGCGTCTTCATATTTTTCGATCCTTTGCCAACGGCCAGAAACGGATGGTCGAGCGCATTGGTTCGAACGCGTGGCACCGGCCTCCATCTTCAGCCCACCCGGCTCGGGTCGCGGAGGACTTTTTCTTTGGCGAGTATACCGTTGACGCATATGGCCTCCGATGGAGGTTCGGCGGCACAATTGCATCCTATTCCGATGCGACGCCGTGCTTGTCAGAGCGGCGGGGGCATGATGCGCAAGAGTCTGATCGTAATCCTCATCCTCGCCTGCGCCGCGTCGGGGTGCGTCTCACGGATTGACACCGGTACGGGCTCAAGCCGAACGACTGCGTTCAATCTTGATCCTGACCGCACGCGGTCTTGCAACGGCGGTCCGACCTATCAGCCCTGTTAGATTTCGTTAGGCGCCTTCGGCCGCGCAATCCGCTTTAGCGCGGAATCAAACCCGATCTCATCCTCGTCTGCCCGCCATTCCCGGGCGAGGCGCTGTTGTCGCCTTCATGGCCTCCAGAGCGTGACGCCAAGCCTAGGCGTCGGAGGGCACGGGTCGAATCGGTGCTGGTGATGCCATGGGTCTCGCCGGTGGTGGGCCGGCGGGGATAGGGGCCGAGGCCCGGCGGCGCAATGTGGCCGTTGGCCGGCATCAGGTCTGCTGCGCAGGCTGTTTGACCCGCACGTCGACTGAAAGATGGGAGCCTTTTTGTCTCCCATATGTGCCAGCATCCGGTAGCGTATTCCCAGCTGATCTACCTTGACGAACGCCTTTTGAATGTGGATCGATACATCCTCTGATGCAAAAGGGGGCAGCCTTGGAAGGCCAAATCGACGCTTCTTCGCCGGATTTCATCGAACTCTCTGCTGACCTCGTCTCGGCCTACATCTCGAACAACAACGTGCCAGTGTCAGAGCTGCCGAACGTGATCGCCAGCGTACATGCTGCCCTGACCGGCCTCGGCAAGGAAGCGGCGGCCGAGCCTGCCGCCCCCGAGAAGGCGACTGCCGCGCAGGTCAAAAAGTCGATCACGCCGGATGCCCTCATCAGCTTCGTTGACGGCAAGCGCTACAAGACGTTGAAGCGCCATTTGACCAAGAGCGGCCTAACGATGGAGAGCTATCGGGCACGCTACGGCCTGCCGGTTGACTACCCTTCGACGGCGGCGAGCTACTCCGCCCAGCGCTCCGAGCTGGCGCGCTCGCTCGGCCTCGGCCAGAAGTTCAAGGCGGCTCCTAAGGCCGCTGCATCCGACGAGACGATCTCCGAGGCGCCCAAGACCCGCGGTCGGCCGCGTAAGGCCGCAGAGGCGCCCGTGGAAGCCTCCAAGACAGCTCCGAAGGCGCGCGGCTGGAAGAAGGTCGCCGAGACAGCCTAAGGGCCGCTCAGCGCCCCGTTCCGGCACACTGGAGCACCCGCTGCGGTGATGAGACCCTAACCAAGCGCCGCCATCCTGCACTCGGGCCATGTACTGCGTATCGGCGCAGCTGGTGAGATCCGGGGTTCCCCCGCCGCGTGAGCAGATCGCGGCGGGGCCGAACCGTCTACACCGCCTTGCGGTGCCCGCGGCCGTGCTGCTCCTTGCCGGCGCCTGCCGCGGCCGCAGCCTCCTTCTCAGCCTTCCCGACCGTCGCCGAGCTGGTGGCGCCGTCGCTCGTGGCACCTTCCGCCGCATTCGACGCCGCCGACTTCGGCTGTCCCTTGCCCTCGGTCGGCGCCTCGGCCTTCCCGCCTTCCAGAACCTCGGGGTGGTCAGCGCCCGCTTTGGCGCTCCCGGCCTCCTGGACCTCGGCCGCCTTCTGATCTTTCGCGCTCATCGAGCTGTGGTTCTGACCGTCGCCGGACTGACCCTTGGCTGGGTTCGACATTCGTGACCTCTCCTATCGTAGTCACGCGGCAACTGCTCGCATCGAGCGTAATTCATGCCAAGCCGATGTGTGCGACGAAGGGCCAGCAGCGCTACCGGTGATCGTCCATCGTCACCCTTGGCACACCGACCGGACATTCAGTACGTCGGCGAACGGCTTGGACACCACGTTACGGCCGCGCGCGGCTGTAGTGAGAGGCTCGCTACTCTGGACGATACCGATCTCACAGTTAATCCGCGTGTGGGCTAATAACTAAAATTAATAGCTGATACATTCACGATTATCGATGCCGAGTAGATAATTTTCCGATCTCATCATCAGAATCCTTAAATTCGCGAAATAATTTCTTATAGTCAGCTTCTTTTGCCTTTTCGTCAGCTGGAGATTTTCGTGAATTCTCTATATTAGGCTCAAAATCAAGTATTTTCTCTGACTTTATAAGATGGTCGATTAGTTTTCTACGTTCAGCCTCGGCAAATCCGTTCATCGGTCCCTCCAGTAACTTTATGATAAATGTTGGCGATGAGTATAGCGAGGATTAAGCCCAGCGTCAAAGAAATGCTTTCGCTTGATCCATAGGAAGCCTTCTGACTTAGTAATTACCGCAACGTCGATGGGCCCTCCGACCGATTCCGAAGGCTTAGTAACTTTTTCTTTAAGCGATTCAAGCATCACCAGCGTTTCCGCTAAATTACAAAGTTCATCGATTGGTAGAGAGCCAACTACTGACCGGAATGGTGCGGCATGCCGTTCAAAAATGTGTCTCGTCCAAGCATCAGTGTGCGCCTGCACGATCTGATCAATCGTGGCGCCAGGGATGGCGGAGGCATTACCGCCAACGGCGGCTATTAACGCCGCGGATTGACTTTGCAGAGCTTCACGAAGTTTATGGCTCACGGCATAGAAAACGTCAGGGCTGAAGCCAAGATAAAATGTATCAACCATAGATTTAGTGGCAAATGCGTTAATAAATCCAGTGCTTCGCCGAGATATTTTATGTTCTCCGATTTTCTTTGTGAGCAATTTATTACCAAATAATCCAAGGCAACTATATTCGATATATTCAGGAAAATGGTCGTCATCGCCATACCCAGCGATCACTATACCTGTTTCTGATAAATAGGCATCTTCTACTTTGAACACCGCTCCAACGCCAATTTCGATCAAGTTGGCCAGAGAATATGTTGAGCCAGGCGCAAACATTTTGATGTTTTCGGCTGCCTCTTTATCTAGGGCGGCTTGATGCAAGGTGACGAGCGCGTCGATTTCCGGCTGAGATATGTGCGCTACGACAGGCAGCGCCGCAAACACGGTTCTGACATTGTCTAAAGCCGCGTTTCTGGCGGCATCTTCCGCGGCAGGATTTCCAGCTGCTGCAATTACAGTTGGATCTTCATTTGCAATAGCTATGTTCCTAACCATCGCCCTATCAACGGTCTCAACAAAAATAGCCGCCCTATCTACCGCCGGAAATATATCAACATTCTGTTCTATGTGTGAAAAAAAGTTTTGGGCGTATGACTCTAATGATCCGCATTTTGTATCTTTAAGTTGTTTGCGATATTCTTTCGCTATAATTTCCCAAGGAAACCGATGCAAATCCGCTGTGTCGAAAATCATCATACCGACCGGATTATAATTTGATAATTGAAAAACCTTATTTGCCCCTTTAAAATATCTTTCTTCTTTTTTACCGTTTTCGTTCCATTTTGACACAGTTACTGCGCTGTCTGCTGCTAGTACGAGCGCTTGTCTATTCATCACGCAAACTTCGGAGGTCATAATTCAACTCTCATAAAATATATTAATCTGGTTATGTCTCTCGTAGTCATCCCTTTAGGCAGGTGGTCATGAAGCTCTTGCGCTCGGCGCCCTTCAGGCTCTTGGCCGAGGCATCGACGTTGCAGCTCTTCATCTTCGCTTGCTGCGGCGTCAGGTCCTTCGCCGGGGCTGCGGCTTTGCCGGCGAGGCAGTCGGACATGAAGCCCTCGCGCGCGCTGCCGGCGAGCTTCTGAGAGCCCGCGTCGGCATTGCAACTCTTCATCCGATCGCGTTGTGCGGCCTGCGCCGCGGACGGGGCCGGCGTCTGCGAAATGGCTGGGACGGCAAGGCTGAGAACGATCGGTAGGACGAGGCTGAGCGAGCGCAACGGCAGGGTGCTCCGGGACAAGTTGTCCGACGGTAGCAGCGGCTTCATAGCTTCGCTACCGGGAGTCTCTATCCCGGGCGGTTGTAAACGCCATCCTCAAGATGGATCGTCCCTTCGCGTCGTAGACCTCGACGTGCCACGCCGACCAATCGGCCCGATCGTCACTACGCATGAGATCGAGGGCGATCCGCTCGGCGTGGAAGCGCATCAGCGCGTCCGACGGCAGGCGCTTGCCCCTGAGATCCGCCACGAGGCTCAGGCCATTGGTGCAATGGAAGCGGTAAAGCGGCGTCGGCATTGGCGTTCTACCCCGCGCTCCACATTGCTTCACCGCCCTTTCCCCAGGGCGTGGCCGTCGAAGTCGAAACACGGTCCCGCTCTCTGTCTGTTCCTTGTATGTTCCTGGACAACTCGGAGCGACGATGCACCCCCAGCCCTACGAACCGCCTGTGGAGATCCGGCCGACCGAGGCCGAGGCGATCGCGTGGGCCTACCGGCTGATCGCGTGCGGCGACCCGTGGGCTGCGCTTGTCCGGGCGATCGAGGACGCGCTTGCCGACCTCGCCGAGGCGGAGCGCCGGTCGCTGCGGCGGGATCGGCTCGTCTCGCGTGGCTACGTCCGCGACGGCTTGCCCAGGACTGTCGCGTGAGCCCCTACGCGGTCGACGAGCTGATCCTCGGCAGCACGGACGCCGTCCGCGTGCCGGTGATCGGGCAGGCGCTGTGCGCCGGCTTCCCCTCGCCGGCTGACGACTTCATGGAAGGCGCGTTGGAGCTGCCGCGTTGGCTTGTGCCGAACCCGCCGGCGACCTTCCTGATGCAGATCCGGGGCGAGAGCATGCGCGGCGCTGGCATCCACGACCGTGACCTCGCCTGCATCGATCGCAGCCTGCGGGCCGAGGACGGCTCCGTCGTCGTCGCAGTGGTCGACGGGCAGCTCTCGTGCAAGCGCTACCGCATGGTCGGCAACCGGGCGCGGCTCGACTTCGACAACCCGGAGATGCCGGCCTTTGCCGTCGACGAGTTCGGCGAGGTCGAGATCTGGGGCGTGCTGCGCTTCTCGATCCGTTGGCACCTCGCGCGCGGGCGGCTGTCGTGAGCGGTCCGGCAGCGCACCGGCACGAGCGGATCGGCGGCGGCCGGGCCATCGCGCTCATCGACGGCAACTCGTTCTACTGCTCGTGCGAGCGTGTGTTCGACCCAAAGCTCTCCGGCGTGCCGGTGATCGTGCTGTCCAACAACGACGGATGCGCCATCGCCCGCACGGCGGAAGCCAAGGCGCTCGGGATCAAGATGGGCGATCCCTTCTTCAAGATCCGCGACATGTGCCGGGTGAAGGGTGTGCGGGTGTTCTCCTCGAACTACACCCTCTACGGCGACATGAGCGCCCGGGCGAACGCGGTGTACCGGGACTTCTCCCCCATGATCGAGGTCTACTCAATCGATGAGAGCTTCCTCGACCTCTCGGACGTGCACCCCGATCTGCGCCTTGAACTCGGGCGCGACCTGCGCGCGACGGTGCGGGCCTGGACCGGCATCCCGACCTGCGTCGGCATCGGCCCAACGAAGACGCTGGCCAAGCTCGCCAACCACATCGCCAAGCGCATCGCACCGCTCGATGGCGTTTGCGACCTGACCGACCCTGAGGCCTACGACCACTGGCTCTGCCGCATCCCTGCGGCTGAGGTCTGGGGCATCGGCCGGGCGTCACTCGCCAAGCTCGAAGCCATGGGCGTCGACAGCGTGGCCGATCTCGCCGACCTCGACTCGCGGCCGGTGCGCAAGGCGCTGACGGTGGTAGGCGAGCGCATCATCCACGAGTTGCGCGGCCTGTCTTGCCTGCCGCTCGGCGCGCTACCGGCCCAGCGCAAGGGCTGCGCGGTGACCCGCTCGTTCTCGACCCGGATCGAGGACCGCGCCACGCTGGAGCAGGCGGTCTCGGCGCACGCGACGCGGCTGGGCGAGAAGCTGCGGCGCGAAGGCCTCGGTACGAACCACGTCTCGGTGTTCTACCATACGAGCGAGCACGACCGCGGCGCGCCGATGCGCTCGGTCTCGACCACCGTGACGCTGCCGGAGGCGACGAACGACACGCTGGCGCTGATCAAGGCGGCGCGCCTCGCCGTGGCCAAGACCTGGCGCGAGCCCGGCGCCCGGCCGTGGCGGTTCAGCAAGGCCGGTATCGTCACCACCGACCTGATGCTGCTCGACGCCAGCCCGCGCGCTCTGATCGATCAGCTCGACCGCGAGCGCTCCGGTCCACTGATGGCGGCGATCGACGCCTGCAACGCCCGCTTCGGCCGCGGCAGCGTCGTCCCGGCCCGCGCCGGCCTCGTGGAGAAGCGGACGTGGAGCACGAAGTTCGAGATGCGGACGCCGCGCTATACGACACAGGTTGGTGAGTTGCCGATCGCGGTTGCTGGCTGATGGAGCGCCTGTGTGTCTCGCTTGAACATCCGTTCGTCGAGAGGTAATTATTATCGTTGACGCAGCCGCGGCTAAATGGACAGCAGAAGGGCCATTGTTGTTTATATATCTAAAATATAATTACAATATTTTGGTGCTGCGATCTTGGAATTATTATTCAAAGATCATATCCCATGTATAGCCGATCTTTCTGTTGTGATTGTAGCCGCTCATAACGTCAACAGCCACGCCTTCATGATCAAGAAGGTTGGACCCGCTGACATTTGTCATCTCTAGTCGAGCAAGAACATCGCCAACAATGTTGTGAGGCGCTAGAAACTTAGTCATTGTAGGAAGCTTTGTTCCTGTAGTGGCGTCAGTGGGCTCGTCTATGGACCTGATGAAATCTTCTAGAGACCTGAATGCCCCCGTGCCTGCGTAATCAATTGCATCATAAAGGAATGATCCTTGCTGCCGCTGCATTCGAGTGTTCCAGCTTGCAGGAAAATACATAAATTTGAGTACGTCTGCAGGGTACCCTCGGCCGAAGAAATCATCATCTTCGTGCATAAATTTGTCATATTCGGAAGGAGGAAGTCCAAAAGTCCTCACCCATCCTTGCCCTAACTTTTGCATATCGACAGATATAATCGCAGCATCCTGAGGCGGACTTCCGTGTTTCCATTGTATGCTTGAGAAGGCAAAATAGGCCGCCACATATGGTGACCAAGAAAAATCTATGACAGGGGTAGGAATGCCATGGTGGCGAGCGAATTCAAGGACTGCGCGGCGCTCAAGCTTAGAAAATGGTATTTGGCCAAGCGACTTCATCTTGTACATGAAAAAGAGCAAATTGTCTTCTAGATCAGGGGCGTATGATCGTAAGGGCATTGTTGTATATCTTGATAAAGTTGACGCCACTTCCCATGACGCATCTCTATGCCCCCTAAAAAGTACGTCTCTTCGGTCAAGAGCCAAGGCTTCTAAATTGGAAAATAGTGTCTTGGTATCAGTAAAATTTACTACTTCAATTGTCATTGCCAAGCCTATTTTTCATCCAATATGTTATGCTGCATTTAGTAATAAAGTCTTTGGTTTTTTTGATTGCCAAAGCAATCGGCATTAGCTCTTCACCTTAGTAGGTTTCTCCGCGCTGCGGTCTCCCCTCGATCCTACCCTTAATGGAGGTAGGACACAGTTGCGCGGTACATCGCTGCAGAGCGCCGGTCGGCGTCATCAGATACCCTGATGCGAAGCTGCGAATGCAAAATTTCGCACTACGAACACGCTAGCTCGCCCGACGGCCCCAGCTCACCCAAAGCCGTTATGTGAGCCGGCTGTGTGAGATGAGACCGGAAGATCCGCTAAGTGCTTAATATTATTGGCGCGCCCTGCGGGAGTCGAACCCGCCTCTTCAGCGTGAAAGGCTGACGTCCTAACCGATAGACGAAGGGCGCTGGCGCTGGGCCGAGGTTTCTATAGTCGGGCCACGGGCGGAGGGCAACGGGCGGATCGCGGCTTGTGCGACGGCGGCGGCGGCGGGCCGGTTTGTCGCGGATGGGGCGG
>NZ_VRUV01000209.1:0-7649 GCF_008039455.1 Methylobacterium sp. WL116 | reverse complement strand
CATGGACGGTGCGCGAACAGAACCGCCTACTCTCCCTCTGCTTCGGGCTTCCCTAAGCGAACAAAGCATGAAAGCAGGACGGCAGAGGTCATTCCGCGCCTCAGATCCGAGTTTGCGACACGCCCGTCAGATGGGCGCGAACATCTGGGTTGTCCGCAGCAAGGCCGGCACCAACAAGCTTGCTGAAGCCTCGATACTGACCCCTTCGGTGCCAATCACGAGGTCTGGTGCGTCTGGCGCTTCGTAGGGGGCAGAAATCCCCGTAAAGTTTGGAATCTCGCCGGCCCGCGCCCTGTCGTACAGGCCCTTCGGGTCGCGCGCCTCGCACACCGCCAGTGAGGTGTCGATGAAGACCTCCAGGAACGGGATGTCGCCCGCGATCTGCCGCGCCGTCGCGCGCTCGGCGCGGAACGGCGAGATCAGCGACACGATCACCACCAGCCCCGCCTCGGCCATCAGGCGCGCGGTCTCGGCCGCCCGCCGGATGTTCTCGGCGCGGTCGGCCGCGGTGAACCCGAGGTCGCGGTTGAGGCCGTGGCGCAGGTTGTCGCCGTCGAGCACCATGGCGTGCCGCCCCGCCTCGGTGAGCGAGCGGTCGACGGCGTTGGCGATGCTCGACTTGCCCGCCCCCGACAGCCCGGTGAACCAGGCGATCGCCGGGCGCTGGCTCAGGCTGCGCCAGCGCGTCTCGCGGGGCTGAAGGGTCTGCCAAACGATATTTAGGGCATGATGGGAGGTCGTATCTGACATCACGATGCTGTCCTGGCTGCACACCTGCGAGTGAAGCTATCACCGATACGTGATCTTGAGCGTTGCGTAACTACACCACAGATTGCCAAACATTCACGACGCAACCGGTCACGCTATCAAGATCACCGTCCGCACCATCCCGCACCAAAAGTTCTCGATGCGGTCGGGATTGGTGTAAAGGGCGGACCAATTCCAGGCCGCTGTGGCGGAGTAAAACCAGGCCAGTGGCGGCCGGCAGCTTGAACGATGAAGGGGCCCGATCGGGCCCCTTCATCGTTTATCGCCGATCCTGAGGCTCAAGCTGGCAGGATCTCGCCCGTCTCGGGATCGTGGGGATCGATGGTGGCCTGGTTTTGCTCCACCCTGCCATCGCCGCAGCCGCGTCGGCTGCGGGAGGCCTCGAGGCGGTAGCTGTCGGCGTTCAGGCTGAGGATGCTGACGTGGTGAGTCAGCCGATCGAGCAGCGCGCCGGTGAGCCGCTCCGAGCCC
Organism: Methylobacterium sp. WL116; assembly: GCF_008039455.1. Lineage (NCBI taxonomy): Bacteria > Pseudomonadati > Pseudomonadota > Alphaproteobacteria > Hyphomicrobiales > Methylobacteriaceae > Methylobacterium > Methylobacterium sp. WL116. The sequence continues at coordinate 6,410 of NZ_VRUV01000209.1, read as the reverse complement.
AGGACCAAGGTCCAATCCTCGAACGGCAGGTTCGAGGTCACCACGGTCGAGCCACGCTCGTAACGCTGGGAGAAGACCTCGAACAGCAACTCGGCTCCTGTGGCCGACAGCGGCACGTAGCCGAGTTCGTCGACGATCAGGAGCTTCACCGAAGCCAGTTCGCGCTGTAGCCGGAGCAGGCGGCGCTCGTTGCGTGCCTCCAGGAGCTGGTTGACCAGAGAGGCCGCGGTGGTGAACGCGACCGAGAAGCCCTTCTGGCAAGCTGCCAGGCCGAGAGCCAAGGCGATGTGGGTCTTGCCGGTGCCGGAGTTGCCGAGTGCGATGACGTTCTCTCGGCCAAGGATGTAGCCGCAGCGCGCCAGTTCCAGCACGAGCATCTTGTTCAGGCTCGGGATCGCGGTGAAGTCGAAGGTGTCGAGGCGCTTCACCGCCGGGAAGCGTGCCGACCGGATCCGGCGTTCGACCATGCGCCGTTCGCGATCGATCAGTTCCAGCTCGACGAGCCGCAGCAGGTAGCGCGGGTGGTCGATGCCGCCCTGGGCGCACTCCCGGGCGACCTTGTCGTACTCGCGCAGCACCGTGGGCAGCTTCAGCTGCTTGGGGTGGTGGGCGAGCAGGATCCCCGGCGTGCCGCCGGTGGTGCCGCCCGGCATCGTCTCGTCACGTGCCGCGCTCATGCTGCCACCTCCGGCACCAATACCGTGTAGTCGGCGGCCGCGGTCGTCCTCACCGTCATCCTCGGCAGATGCGGGTAGGCCGCCAGGACGAGCCGGGGCGGTCGTCGTTCCAGCCGGGCCAGCGCGATCAGCTTGACCGCGTCGAAGCCGATCGCACTGAGGCGGATCGCGTCGGTGACGGCCGAGGCCACGACGTCCTTGGGCATCGCCTCCATCAGGCGCAGCACCTGGATGAACTCCCGCTTGCCGCGGTTACCCATGCGCGCCTCCAGGAGGTGGCGTAGGTGCTGGAACGCCTCGGGCAGATCCCAGCCCTGGAGCGCGGCCGCTTGGTCGAGAGCGTTCGGTTTGATCTCGATCAGCGCGAGGTAATGCAGCGGGTCGGACACGAACACGCCCGTGCCGTAGCTGCGCTCATGCCGCGCGATCTCGATGCTGCCGCATAGGATAACGACCTCCTCGACGAAGCCCTTCACCAGCACGTCCCGGAAGCCGTAGGCGGTCGGCACCGAGTAGTCGTTGCAGCGGTAGCGAACCAGCGCGGTCGAGGAGACCCGCCCACCCCGCTTCTCGCACGGTTCCAGCGGGACCGCCGGCAGGGCACGCAGGACGGCACGATCGGCGACCAAGCGCGTGCCGATGCTCTCAGCATGCTGTCCGGCCCGCTCATCCTGCCGGGTCCGGCAGCGGCGCTCCAGATCCGCGTTCAGCGCCTCGAAGGAGGCAGCCTCCGGGGCCGGGGTCATGAAGTTGGATCGGGCGTACTTGACCAGCCCCTCGACCTTGCCCTTGTCGTTGCCCCTGCCGGGACGTCCGAAGCGATCTCGGAACAGGTAGTGGCTCACCAGCTCGGTGAAGGCACGGGTACGTTCGCGCTGGCCTCCGCCGCAGATCTTGGCCACCGCGATCCTAGTGTTGTCGTAGAGAATCGACAGCGGCACGCCGGCGAAGAAATCGAAGGCGGCGACGTGCCCGTCGAGGAACGCCTCGGTGGTCTCCCGCGGATACGCCTTCACGAAGCAGGCGTCGGAATGCGGCAGGTCCATGCAGAAGAAGTGGATCGCCCTGTTCACGCCGCCGATGGTGGCGATCGCTTCGCCGAAGTCGACCTGCGCGTGGCCCGGCGGGTGCGCCAACGGCACGAAGGTCTCCCTCCCGCTCACGCGTGCGATCCGGACGTGGTCCTTCACCACCGTGTAGCCGCCGCCGTAGCCGTGCTCGTCGCGCAGACGCTCGAAGATCCGCTTGGCCGTGTGACGCTGCTTGACGGGTGCGATCCGGTCCGCCTCCAGGATCGCATCGATCACCGGCAGCAGCGGCCCCAGCTCGGCTTCGCGATCGGCTTCGAGCGCGTGTAGCCCGGTGGCAGTGAGAACCGGCACATCTTGGCAATCGTCTCGCGATTGAGCCCGAATACCCGGGCTGCCTCGCGACGAGAGTGGCCGTCGATGAAAACGAACTGCCGAACGGCCGCGTAGACTTCCACGGCAAACATCCTGGGCCCCTCCCGAAAGAGAAGCCTCTCCACTGGCCGGCTTTTACCCCGCCCGCATCAGCACGTCGCCGACGCTCCAGTGGATGGTTTTGTCACGGCCCTACACAAGCAGAGCTGGCGTCAGGAAAACACCGGACGTCGAGCCCATGACCCTCGTGTATTCCTGATCGCCGTCGCGCGAGGCGAAGCATCATTCGACGCGGGCCCCGCCTGTTGTCGTCGTCACGAGCGATGCGAAGTCACCGTTCCGCCCGCTCGCCTTCACCGAGGATGCCTCGACGGGTGTGCCGCCTCCCGGATGGGAGGCGGTTGGTCAAGTTCGTTGACCCGTTAGTAACCGAGCCGGGGCAGGGTGCCCTCAAGCCGGGCTCAGGACCGGTTCCGCTGGTGAGATGAACGACGCACTCGTCACCCCGTGATCAGATCGGGGGACGGGCCTGCCTCGCTTACGGTCCTCACACTTGTTTCAACTCAATGGCAAGCGGCTACCTAGCGCGCTTGGCGCTCCAGCTCCCGCTGCAACTGACGATGCCGCCGGTGGTGTGTCACGTCCCGCTGCCGCTGCCCTTGGGGTCGAGGGTCCCGGCGATCGGCACCCTGTTCGAGCCCTTGATGATCGTGGCCTGCACGGCTCCGGACTGCGAGACGCTGCCATCGACATCGATCTCGTCGTCTGGGAATGAGGCGGCGCTGTCCTTGATCTGCACCTGATAGCTTGTGCTCGCCGGGCATGGGCCATCCTTGGTGACCGCTGTGATGCTCCACGAGCCATCGAACTTGTCGGGTACCTGGACCTTCCTCCTGGCTGCCTCGGCGGGCACGAGAAGGGCTGCGACCACGCCAGCGGTAAGGATGGAAACGAGGGTGCGAGGCATGAAGCCGCTTTCGCGCTTGAGCGGTCGAAGCCGCCGGGACGCTATGGATACGGTTGGGGCGCCTGAACGGTTTCCGAACCGCCTTTCTTTGGCGGCTTACGGCATCAGCTCGATAGGGCTGCCTCGTTGATCGTTGGACGACACATTTAGACGATCCCGCATCTCCTTGCCGACCTTGAAGACAAGCACGTTCTTGGCTGGGATCGCGACCTTTGCTCCGGTCTTCGGAATGCGCCCATTTCGCCCTTGCCGCTGCTGGGCCGAAAACGATCCGAACCCGCGGATCTCTACACGGTCGCTTGCCACCAGAGCGTCTGCAATGCGGTCGAGGATGGCATCGACCACCGCTTGGCATTCCCGCCCGTAGAGATGCGGATTCTGAGCGACGAGGCGTAGGACGAGGTCAGACCGAATCATGGCGCCGGAATGAGGTTGCCGGCGGTGCCTGGCAAGCCTCGAATGGGCTCTTACCGTTGACTTAACCGGGCGCCCCGGCCGACATGCCAAGTCCGGCCTGTGCGCGCCCTATGGTGAGTCGTGTGCCGGCATCAGGAGATCGAAGCCGCGAGATAGACCCTGAAAAGCCAACAGCCCCTTCCCGGCAAGGAAGAGGCTGCTGAAAACCCAGAGGCCGTGTGAGGGCCGAGTCACTTCCCCTCACAAGCCACATGCTCCCGGTGGGAGTCAAGACGGAACGTGTTTCCGTCAACGGGGAGGCTTTGCCTGGACCCTAGCCGCGGCCCGTGAGGGACCGGGTTCGATGGACTACGCCTATGAGATCCGCCGACAGGCGGAGGCGGCTCCGCGCGCCGCGTTGCCGGCCGTCGCGTCTGCGATGTGGAAGGCGTTCGGGGAGGGGTACCTGTCGGAGGCCGAGACAGAGACGCTAGCCGGGCTGATCGAGGCGCGGCAGTTACCCGAGCATCCCACGGACTTGCACGAGCATCCCACAGGAAGGCCCAGGAGCCGCGCCGGCTCCCGCCCCCGCAACGGATGCCTCGATGGAGCGCCGACGCCGCTGGGCCGCATCTGGGCGGCTTCCCCCGGGCCTCGCGGCACGGTTCACCCTGGCGGAGCAGGCGGTGCTCTCTCTCGTCGCCGCCGAGACCGCCCGCCGGGGCGATTGCCGCCTCGCAGTCGGGCACCTCGCCGCGATCGTCGGCGTGGCCGAGACGACGGTGCGCAACGCCATCCGAGAGGCCCGTAAGCTCGGGATGGTGTCGGTCGAGGAACGGCGGGTGACGGGCTTCCGCAACGACACCAACGTGGTCCGCATCGTCTCAGCCGAGTGGACGGCCTGGCTGCGGCTAGCCCGGAAGGGGGGCCTCCCCATTTTTGGGAAGCCCCCTCTGCCCGCGACCTCGGCGAAAGGGGGAGGGTGCAAATCCGCGAAGCGCACGCCTACTCATAGTTCCTTCCCTGTGAATTCAGGGTCTCGGAACCGTCAAAAAGGCTGCCGACAAGCAGCGGGCGACCCGGCCGGCAAAGCGCTTCCTGGAATCCTTGAGGCGGGTAGAGCCGGCCGAGTCATGCAGTAGCCGCAGGCGGGTGTTCGGCAGAGCGGACGCGGTGACAATAAGGTCGAGATGAGCGACGAGAGAAGGACTGAGGTCCACTGATTAGCCAGCCTCAATGTGGGCTGAATCGGATGACGAAGTGTCCGGTGAGTAAGCTGGACAAACAGGGCGGAGCGAAACGATGACGAGGGGAAGCGTAGCAGGCAAGGTGCGAGACTGGGCAGCTTCAGCGCGGAACCTGACGCTCGGCCGGACTGAAGCCGTCACGACGTTTCCCGTATCCCGGCCTGGTGCGCAAATTGTCCTCGATGCCGACATCCCGGTAGACATCGGTTGCATCAAGGTATTCCGTTCGGAAAACTTCCCCGAATCCGGCCCGTTGCCCTGGCTCGATCTGCCCGATGCCATGGAGTTAATCGAGCGGCGCCTCGGCTGGGGCGAGCTGACCCCGGAGCAGGCCGAGATGTGCCGGTTTTGGGCCGAGAACGGGTACTACGTCGCCCGCGGCGCGGTCGATCCCGACACGATCGACGCCGCTTGGGGCGCCTATGAGGCCGTCATCGCGCAAGGCGAGATCACGCTCGCACCGGAGAAGGCAACCGACGACGACCCCCATCCCGGTCGCTACCTTAACCCACACCTCAAAGTCGAGCAGCTCGACACGCTGCTATAACACCCGGTGCTGTTCAATTTCAGCAGCATGGTGCTGGGGCGCCGAGCGATCCCGTTCCAGACCATCGCCTCCCACAAGGGGAGCCAGCAATCCGAGCACTCGAACTCGATCCACATGACGACCTACCCGCTCGGCTACCTCGCCGCCTGCTGGGTCGCGATGGAGGACATCCACGAGGATGCCGGTCCGCTGGTCTACTATCCCGGCAGCCATCGACTGCCTTACGTGTTCAGCCACGATGTCGGCATCTCAACTGACGATTTTCGCGACAGGGGCTACGCAGCCTATGCCGAGCGCTACGAGCCGGCGATCAAACAGTCCATCGCCGAGCACGGCATCCCGCCCCAGCGCTTCATCGCGCGTAAGGGCGACGTGCTGTTCTGGCATGCGAACCTTCTGCACGGGGGCTCACCGCGCAACGACATCACCCGGTCGCGCAAGGCGCTCGTGCACCATTACTTCGCCGAAGGCTGCGTCTGCTACCACGACCTCTCGGCAACCACGTCCGCGGTGCATGGCGCGGTGGAGAGCCTACCGACTTGCGGCGCATCTAGCCCCGACATCAAGCGGCGCAGCCAGATCGTCCGATCCTGACAAGCTAAAAGCCGTGCCGAGTGCAGGCCAGTTCCCTGCACCGTGCCCGTGACGCCTTGGGTCGGGTGGTCGTGTGAAGGTCGGCGGCGCGGGGAACAGGAACCGCCGACGCCGGCTTATGGCCTGCTCGAATTGCGAATTTTGAGAAGGTGGCCCTGCATGAGGGAACAAAGCAGGGCCACCGCAGCGGATCGGGGGGATCAGCCGGCTGCGTATGCAGCGTGGACCAGAATGCGCCAGACAGATTGCTGAAGGATGAGCGACGAGACGACGGCTCTGGTCCTGGCGCTCGCTACCGAGAACGCGGAACTGCGTGCAGCCCTCACCGAGGCGCAGGAACTTCTGATCGAGACTGCCATCGATGCCGGTGAGATGCATGAAGAGATCGAGGCGCTTCGGACTAACCGAGCTGCTTAGAGTCCGTCCGATAAGTCATGACGCTCGGCCGAGCTTTCGGACGAGGATCATGACGGCGGCGGCGTAGAGGAAGGCTTGGGCCGAGGCGAGGGTCGCCTCCGGGTCTTTCCAAAGGCGGCGGTTGCGGCTGATCCAGCCGAAGAAGCGTTCGACCACCCATCG
>NZ_VRUV01000208.1:0-7734 GCF_008039455.1 Methylobacterium sp. WL116 | reverse complement strand
GCGCAGGCGCGGCGTCAGCGCGTGATCGACGGCCTCCTGGCCGACGCGCTCCGGCCAGCTTTCACCACCACCCTGCCGAGCCGGGACGCGCTGGCGCCCGACATCCAGGGCGCGATCGAGGCGCTGCTCACGAAGGCGGCGGCCCGGCGCAGCCGCTGCCTGACCTACGAGGACCTGGAGGAGGCGCTTCCGCCCCGGGACGTCTCGGCGGAGGACCTGGAAGCGATCTTCTGGATCCTGGCCGAGCACGGCATCGAGGTCGAGGACGGCGAAGGCTGATCTTCGCGGAGGCGGATACGGGACCTGACCCCCGATCCGCCCTGGCCTGCGCCGGCCTCATCTCGCTCCCCGGAAAAAAGCACTCTATAAGCCGCGCTTCGCGCCAGGATTCGGCGTGGAGGAAAGATCGCCGCACGGTGCGGGGGAGTTGTGTGATGGGCGAGCGTTGGACACCGAAGACATGGCGTGACCTGCCGATTCAGCAGGTGCCGGCCTATCCGGATCCGGCCGCCCTCGAAGCGGTCGAGGCCCAGCTCGCGAGCTTCCCGCCCCTGGTCTTCGCCGGCGAGGCGCGCAAGCTCAAGACGGCGCTCGCGCGCGTCTCCACCGGGCAGGCCTTCCTGCTTCAGGGCGGCGATTGCGCCGAGAGCTTCGACGAGCATTCGGCCGACAACATCCGCGATTTCTTCCGCGTGTTCCTGCAGATGGCACTGGTGCTGACCTTCGCCGGCGCGTCGCCGGTGGTGAAGGTCGGGCGCATCGCTGGGCAGTTCGCCAAGCCGCGCTCCTCGCCGACCGAGACGCTCGACGGCGTGAGCCTGCCGAGCTACCGCGGCGATATCGTCAACGGCCTGACCTTCACGGACGAGGCGCGCATCCCGGACCCGCGCCGGCAGCTCGAGGCGTACCGGCAGTCGGCGGCGACGCTCAACCTGCTGCGCGCCTTCGCGACCGGTGGCTACGCCAACCTCGAGAACTCGCACCGCTGGATGCTGGGCTTCGTCAAGGACAGCCCGCAATCGTCCCGCTACGCCGACGTCGCCGAGCGGATGACGGAGGCGCTCGACTTCATGCGCGCCATCGGGATCAATCCCGAGACGCACCAGGAGGTGCGGACCACCGACTTCTATACCAGCCACGAGGCGCTGCTGCTCGGCTACGAGGAGGCGATGACCCGCGTCGATTCGACGACCGGCGATTGGTACGCCACGTCGGGCCACATGCTGTGGATCGGCGACCGGACGCGCCAGCCCGATCACGCCCACGTCGAGTACGCCCGAGGCATCTGCAACCCGATCGGCCTGAAGTGCGGGCCGTCGATGGAGGCCGACGGCCTGATCCGGCTCGTCGACAAGCTGAATCCCGGCAACGAGGCCGGTCGGCTCAGCCTGATCTGCCGGTTCGGGGCGGACAAGGTCGGCGAGCATCTTCCGCGCCTGGTTCGCGCGATCGAGCGCGAGGGGCGCAGCGTCGTGTGGGTCTGCGATCCGATGCACGGCAACACGATCTCGGCCGGCCGCTACAAGACGCGCCCGTTCGAGCGGGTGATGCAGGAGATCGAGGGCTTCTTCGGCGTCCATTCCGCCGAAGGCACCATCCCGGGCGGCATCCACCTGGAGATGACCGGCAAGGACGTGACCGAATGCACGGGCGGCGCCCGCGCGCTGACGGCCGACGACCTCCAGGATCGCTACCACACCTACTGCGACCCGCGCCTCAACGCGGAGCAGGCCCTGGAAGTGGCGTTCCGCACGGCCGAGCTGGTCAAGCGCGGCCGGACGGTGATCGAACGCCCGCGCCTCGACGCGGCGGAGTAGGACCGCCGGTCCGCGACTCGACCGATCGAATCCACGTCGGCCGAACCGGGCGGCGTGGATCAGGCGATCGCCCGCGCCGCGCCGTTCCAACGGGTGATCAGGGCGGGCAGCTCGACCGAGGGAACCGGTCGGCTGAACAGGTAGCCCTGGACCTCGTCGCAGCCCTCGGCTCGCAGCTTGGACAGCTGCGCCTCGGTCTCGACGCCCTCGGCCGTCGTGGTCATCCGCAGGCTGGCGCCCAGGCCGATCACCGCACGGACGATGAACTCGGTCCCGTTCTCGGCGCACAGGTCACGCACGAAGGATTGGTCGATCTTGATCTTGTCGAAGGGGAAGCTGCGCAGGTAGCTCAAGCTCGAGTAGCCGGTGCCGAAATCGTCCATCGAGACGCGGGCGCCGAGCATCTTGAGATTGTGCAGGATCGCCGTCGTCGCGCCGGGGTTGGCGACCAGCACCGATTCGGTGATCTCCAATTCGAGGTGCTGGCCGGGCAGGCCGGTGCGCTGCAGGGCCTCGCGCACGGCGGTGATCAGGCTCGCGGAGGTGAATTGCACCGCCGAGACGTTCACGGCAACCTTCAGGCCCTCGGGCCAGCGGGCGGCCTCCTCGCAGGCGCGGTGCAGCACCCATTCGCCCAGCGGCACGATCAGGCCGAGCTCCTCGGCGACGGGGATGAACTCGACCGGCGACACCCATCCGCGCACCGGGTGGTTCCAGCGCAGCAGCGCCTCGAAGCCGCAGATCCGGTCGGCGTTGAGGCAGTAGATCGGCTGGTAGTGGACCTCGAAGGCTTCGTTGGCGACCGCCTCGCGCAGGTCGACCTCGAACAGCCGGCGTGCCTGCAGGCGCGCATCCATCTCCGGCTCGAAGAACCGGAACGATCCGCGGGCGTCGACCTTCGACCGCGCCAGCGCGACGTCGGCGTTCATCAGGAGCTTCTCGCAGCTCGTGCCGTCGTAAGGCGCCAGGGTGATCCCGAGGGTGACGCCGAGGGTCACCGTGTGGCTCGACAGGACGAAGGGCGCGCCCAGCACCTCGACGAGGCGGCGGGCGAGCACGGCGGCATCCTCGGCGGTGTCGATCCCGCGCTGCAGGATCGCGAACTCGTCGCTGCCGAGGCGGGCGCAGCTGTCGATCTCGCGGATGCAGGCGCCGATCCGGTTGGCCGCCGCCTGCAGCAGCTCGTCGCCGACCACGTGGCCGAGGGTGTCGTTCACCGGCCGGAAATCGTCGAGATCGAGGCAGAACACGGCAAAGCCGGTGCCGCGCCCGGCCTGCGCGATCGCGGCGTCGACCTGCTCGCTGAACAGGATCCGGTTCGGCAGGCCGGTGAGGGTGTCGTGGTGGGCGAGATAGGCGATCCGCGCCTCGGCCTGGCGCCGCTCGGTCACGTCGTCGTAGGTCGCGACGAAGCCGCCATCGGCGGTCATCCGCTGCTCGATGGCGACGACCCGGCCGTTGGCGAGTTCCTGGAAATGGGTGCGCTGGCGGCTCGTCCCGAAGATGCAGGCGGCCTCGCGCAGCATATCGGCGAGGGTCGAGCCCGGATGGTGGCCGGCGCCGAGGCTGCATTGGAGCACCGCTTCGGCCGACATGCCCGGCACGACCGAACCGGGCGGCAGGTTGTAGATCTCGGCGTAGCGCCGGTTCACCACCATCAGGCGGTGGTCGGCATCGTACAGGCACAGGCCCTGGCTCATGTTGTCGAGCGCCGCGTCGAGGCGCAGGTTCGTCTGCGTGAGCCCGGCCTCCTGCTCCTTCAGGACGCTGATGTCGCTGCACACGGCGACGAACCCGCCCTCCTGCGTGGCGCTGCGGCTGACGCGCAACCAGCGGCCGTCGGCGAGCAGAACCTCGCCGTCGCGCGACAGGGTCCGCGCGCAGTCGATCATCGGGGCCGGCGCGTCGATCTCGCCGTTGGCGAGCGCGATCACCGACGATCCGACCTCGACGGCCGAGCGCAGGCCGCTGAAGAACTCCAGCGCCTGGGCGTTGGCCAGAGCGATCCGCCCGTGGGCGTCGACGACCACGACGCCTTCGCGCGAGCTTTGGAGCGCGTCGGCCAGCAGTGCCTCGGCGGAGCGGCGCTGGCTGACCTCGCGCTCCATCATCGCCTGGATGTTGTCGCGCATGGTCGCCATGGCCCGCAGGAGCGCACCCAGCTCGTCGCGGCCGCCGGTCGGCACCGCGTCGTCGAGGCGGCCGGCCGCGATCCGCTCTGCGACCGCCGAGGCCGAGGCGAGCGGGCCGATGATCCGGCGGTTCAGCAGGTAGGCGACGAAGCCGGACAGGATCAGCGCCACCGCCATCGCGATCACGTTGAAGCGGATCTCCTGCGCGACGACGGTCCGGGCGGTCTGGCGGAAGACGAAACCGTCGCCGGCGGTATAGTTGACCAGAAGCTCGATCTGCCCGTCGACGATGCCGGCCTGGCGGTCGAGGGCGTCCCAGGCGGCGCTCTTGCCGGTCGATCCGTCGAGGCCGTGGCGCATCGACTCCCAGAGCTCCACGCCCTCCTGGACGGCCTTGGCCGAACGGATCACACGGTCGGATTGCGAGCGCTCGACGGCGATCCCGAGGTCGTCGGAGAGCGTCGCGGCGAGCTCGTTGATTTCGGCATCGAGCTTGGAGGCGGCCGCCGGATCGCCGGTCACCATGCGCCGGGCGAAGGCCGAGCGCATCTTGGCGAAGTCCGCTGCCGCGGCCCGCGCGTAATTGATCGACATCAGCGATTCGTCGTAGGTGCGGTTGACGAGCTCGCCCGCATCCTGAAGGCCCCGGATCGCGTAGAGACCGAGCGCGCCGGTGATCAGGCTCATGGTCAGGAACGCCAGGAGGATCCGGCCACGGATGGTCACCCGCGCATCCACCATGCGCGGCATCCCGCTCGTTGCCGAGCGTGGCCTCCTATTCGGTCCGGTCCCATTCCATCGCATCGAGACGTAGCTTCTTTCTGCCCGCGCTCGGCCAAGTTAAATGCGAAATGTTAAGGCGCCATTAGCCGGTGCGCCGCGTATCGGCGGCTGGATCGGGCACCGAGGCTCGTACCGAAGCCCGATGCAACGCTGCAGTTACGTTGTGGAGCACGCGAAAGCCGCCGTCGACATCAGCAGAATCTTAACCACGGCCGCGCAACCATGAGGCGTGATCTTCGAGGACGCCATGCCCAACCTCAGGGAATCGGTGATCGGCCGCGCGAGCCCACGCTCGGCCCCACGCTCCGTCGCCGGCACGGCGGTGGCGCTGGTCGCGGGCGTTCTGGCAGGCATGGCCTTCGTCGGCCGGCTGGAAGCGAGCGGTCACCTCGTGTCGCAGAAGGGCCGGGCGTTCCAGCCCAACAGCCTCGTCGTCACCCGCGGCGACACGATCACCATCGTCAACGACGACAGCGACCTGCTCCACCACATCTACATCGAGTCGGACGCCTTCAACTTCGATTCCGGCGATCAGGTCCCGGGCAGCCGCACGCCGGTGACGTTCGAGAAGAACGGCACCTTCCTCGTGCTGTGCGGCATCCACCCGAAGATGAAGCTCATCGTCCGGGTGAACTGAGCGCCCTCAGCGCGCCGCCGCCTGGACCGGCTTGGCCTCGCCGGGGCCGCCATCGCGCTTGATCCGCTGGCCGTCGCGAAGGTCGGCCGGCGGCCCGAGCACGATCCGCTCCTGCCCGGTCAGGCCCTGGTCGATCTCGATCGTCGTCCCGAAATCGCGCCGGATATGCACCGAGCGCCACTCGGCCCGGTCGTCGTCTCCGACGACCGCGACCTGGGTGCCCCCCTGGTTGAACACCAGGCCGTCGGCGGGAACGATCACCGCCGGCTCAGGACGTGGAATCTGCAGGGTCACGTAGACGTAGAGGCCGGCGCGCAGCGTCCCATCGGGGTTCGGCACGTCGACTTCCGTCGTCAGGGTGCGCGACGCGGTCAGCAGCGCCACCGAGCTGCGCTCGACCCGGCCCGAGAAGGTACGGTCCGGAATCTGCGGCACCTTGATCGTGGCGACGACGCCCTTCCTGACGCCGATCGCCGCGTTCTGCGGCACGTTCACGCTGATGCGCAGGATGTCGTCGCGATCCATGCCGAGCAGCGCCGTGCCGCTGCCGTCGGCCTTCACCAGGTCGCCGACGTCGACGCTGCGGGTGGTGACGACCCCGTCGAAGGGGGCGACCACGTCCTTGAAGCTGGTGAGCGCCTTGAGGCGGTCGACGGTCGCGTCCTGCGCCTTGATGTTGGCCTCGGCGACCTTCACCCCGGCTTCCGCGGCCGCGAGGGAGGCGCCCTGGCTCAGCACGCCCGCCTGCGAGTTGTCCGCGTTCTGGCGCGAGGCCCAGCCCTGCGTCGCCAGCGTCGAGGTGCGGTTGTTGGTGAGGTTGGCGAGATTGACGTTGGCGCGCGCCTGGTCGACCTGCGCCTTCGCCTGAAGCAATTGCGCCCGCATCTGCCCGGCCTGCGCCTCGGCCTGAGCGAGTTGCTGGTCGAGCTCGGGCGCCGCGATCCGCAGCAGGATGTCGCCGGCCTTGACCCGCGACCCGATGTCGACGCGGCGCTCGGCGATGTAGCCGGTCGCGCGGGCGAAGATCGCGGCGCGGGCGAAGGCCTGGGTATCGCCGGGCAGGGTCAGGTCGACCGGCTTGTCGCTGCGCTCGACCGCGGCGACGCGCACGGCCGGCACGGTCTCCCGCACCTTGCGCTGCGTCTCCGTGGCGGCGGCGGACTGCTTCCAGTGCCCGTAGCCGCCCCAACCGAACAGGCCGGCCGCCACCAGGCCGACGAGGACGAACGGGCGCTTGCCCGGCGGCGGGGGAACGTCGCTGACCGCGGCGTGGGGCTTCATGATGCGCTCGCCTTCAACCGGCAGCAACGATGCCGATGCGACCTCGACGATAGCCGGCATCGCGCCTGGAGCCTAGCGGTTGCGGTGCCGCATCGCCGACGATCACGCCGTCACCACATCGCGGCAAAGGCGTGGAATGCCAGAAAGTCTCCCGGATCGATCCGGCCGAGATGGTCGGGCACGTCGGCGAAGCCGTCGCTGCCGGTGAGCGAGGTGATGGTGCCCGAGCCGCGTCGCGGGAACAGCGTCGCCTCGCAGGCCCCGTCGGCGGCTCGATGCACGCAGACGCGCAGGAACTCGCGCCGGCCCGGCTTTCGCGACAGCGCGAAGGCGGCCCGCACGGGCATGCCCCTGGGCTCCGTATGGACCGCGCCGCTGAGGCGATCGAGAAGGGGCCGGACGACGAAGGCGAGGGTGACGAAGGCCGCGACCGGATTGCCGGGCAACCCGACGAACGGCGTGCCGGCGACCACCCCCATGGCGACCGGGCGTCCGGGCTTGATCGCCAGCCGCCAGAACGCGAGCGATCCCGCGGCGGCGACCGCGTTCTTCACGTGATCCTCCTCGCCGACCGAGACGCCGCCCGAGGTGAGGATCAGGTCGTGCCCCTGCGCCGCCTCGCGCAGGCGTGCGGCGAGCACATCCGGGTCGTCGCGCAGGATGCCGAGGTCGCGGGCATCGGCCCCGAGCCGCCGCAGCAGCGCGATCAGCATCACGCGGTTGCTGTCGTGGATGCCGGACGCCGCGCGCGCGCCGCCGGGCTCCGTCAGCTCGTTTCCCGTGGAGAACACCGCGACGCGCAACGCCCGCCGCACGGGAATGGCGTCGCGTCCGATCGCGGCGGCGAGCGCCAGATCCTGCGGTCGCAGCCGACGGCCGGCGGGGATCGCGACGCTGCCTCGCGCGATGTCCTCGCCCGCCGGGCGACGATTGGCGCCGCGGACGATGCCGGACGGCAGCACGACGCCCGCGGGCGTGACCTCGACGTCCTCCTGCATGACCACCGTGTCGGCACCATCCGGCATCGCCGCGCCGGTGAAGATCCGGTCGGCGGCACGCGCGGAAAGCGCCGACGGCGCGGCGC
>NZ_VRUV01000207.1:0-7748 GCF_008039455.1 Methylobacterium sp. WL116 | reverse complement strand
GGCATCGACCTCGTCAACGCCAAGCGCGCGGCTCGGCTTGCCCCCGCCGGCCGCGCGCTTGGCGTTGACGAGGTCGATGCCCTCGGCGAGCGTCAGCGCCTCGGCGGCCATCGATTTCGGCAGGGTCGCGTTGACCTCGCCGTCGGTGACGTAGGCGCCGTACTTGCCGGCCTTGACCACCAGCTCGCGACCCGTCGCCTCGTCCTTGCCGATCGGGCGGCCGGGATCCGAGGACGGGCGGCCGCGGCCGCCGCCCTGTTCCTTGGCGACGATCAGGTCGATCGCCCGGTTGGCGCCGACCTCGAGCACGTCGTCGTCCTTGCCCAGGTTCGCGTAGGTCTTGCCGTGCTGGACGTAGGGCCCGAACCGGCCGAGATTGGCCAGGATCGGCTCGCCGGTCTCCGGGTGCCGGGCGACCTCGCGCGGCAGCGACAGCAGCCGCAGCGCCTTCTCCAGGTCGACCATCGACGGCGTCACACCCTTCGGCAGCGACGAGCGCTTGGGCTTGGCCGCGTCCTTCTCGGTCGAGGCCTCGCCGAGCTGGACGAACGGGCCGAACCGGCCGTCGCGGATCGTCACCGGCAATCCGGTCACCGGATCGTTGCCGAGCACCCGCGTGCCGGGCGGGCTGCCGTCCGGCGATGAGCCGTCACCCTCGCCCTCGATGCCCGCGGCCGAGAGCTGCCGGGTGAACTTGCATTCCGGGTAGTTCGAGCAGCCGACGAAGGAGCCGAACTTGCCGAGCTTCAGCGAGAGCTGGCCCGAGCCGCAGGTCGGGCAGGTGCGCGGGTTCGAGCCGTCGGCCTTCTCGGGGAAGATGTGGTCGCCGAGAAGCGTGTTCAGCGCCTCCAGCACCTCGGTGACGCGCAGCTCCTTGGTGCCGCCGACGGCGGCGGAGAAGTCGCGCCAGAAGTCGCGCAGCACGTCGCGCCAGTCGATCTCGGCGTTCGAGACCCGGTCGAGCTGGCCTTCGAGGTCGGCGGTGAAGTCGTACTCGACGTAGCGCTTGAAGAAGCTCTCGAGGAAGCCGGTCACGAGCCGGCCCTTGTCCTCGGGCTGCAGGCGCTTCTTCTCGATCTTGACGTATTCGCGGTCGCGCAGGGTCTGGAGCACCGCGGCGTAGGTCGAGGGCCGGCCGATGCCGAGCTCCTCCATGCGCTTGACGAGGCTGGCCTCGGAGAAGCGCGGCGGCGGCTCGGTGAAGTGCTGGGTCGAGGCGATGCGCTCGCGCTTCAGCGCCTCGCCGGCCTTCATCGGCGGCAGGCGCTTGCCGTCCTCGTCCTCCTCGTCGTCCTTGCCCTCCTGGTAGAGGGTGAGGAAGCCGTCGAACTTCACGACCTGGCCGGTGGCGCGCAGGTCGATCCGGCGCGGGCCGACGCTGGCGGTCACGTCGACCGTGGTGCGCTCCAGCTCGGCCGACTCCATCTGGCTGGCGACGGTCCGCGTCCAGATCAGGTCGTAGAGCTTGGCCTGCTCGGGATCGAGCATCCGCGCGACCTGCTTCGGCAGCCGGCCCATGTCGGTCGGGCGCACGGCCTCGTGGGCCTCCTGCGCGTTCTTGGCCTTGGCGCTGTAGCGGCGCGGCACGCCCGGGACGTACTTGTCGCCGAACTCGCGGCCGATGACCCGGCGCGCGTCGGCGATGGCCTCGGGCGCCATGTCGACGCCGTCGGTCCGCATGTAGGTGATCAGGCCCACCGTCTCGCCGCCGATGTCGACGCCCTCGTAGAGCTTCTGGGCGACGCGCATGGTCTGCGCCGGCGCCATCCCGAGCTTTCGCGACGCCTCCTGCTGCAGCGTCGACGTCGTGAAGGGCGGCTGCGGATGGCGCTTGGCGGGCTTCGCCTCGACCGAGGCGACCTGGAACGTCGCGAGCTCGAGGTCGCGCTTGAACGCGGCCGCATCCTCGCCGTTGCCGACGTCGAGGCGCTGGATGCGCTTGCCGTCGGCCCCGACGAGGCGAGCCTCGAACACGCCGCCGTCTGCGGTCGAGAGGGTCGCGACCAGCGACCAGTACTCGCGCGGCTTGAAGCGCTCGATCTCGACCTCGCGCTCGCAGACGAGCCGCAAGGCCACCGACTGCACGCGGCCGGCCGAGCGGGCGCCGGGGAGCTTGCGCCACAGCACCGGCGACAGGTTGAAGCCGACGAGGTAGTCGAGCGCCCGGCGCGCCAGGTAGGCGTCGACCAGCGCCTGATCGATCTGGCGCGGCTGCCGCATCGCCGTCTCGACCGACGCCTTGGTGATCGCGTTGAAGGTGACGCGCTCGACCGGGATGCCCTTCAGCACCTTGCGGGCGGTCAGCGCCTCCAGCACGTGCCAGGAGATCGCCTCGCCCTCGCGATCCGGGTCGGTCGCCAGGATCAGCTTGTCCGCGCCCTTCACGGCGCGGGCGATCTCGGACACCTGCTTCGAGCCGCGGGCGTCGAGCTCCCAGATCATGTTGAAATCGGCTTCGGGATCGACCGACCCGTCCTTGGCCGGAAGGTCGCGGATGTGCCCGAACGAGGCGATGACTTCATAGTCGCGGCCAAGATACTTGTTGATGGTCTTGGCTTTGGCCGGCGACTCGACGACGACGACTTTCATGGACGAAACAGCCTCTCGTCAAAGCCCGAGCAGCGGCAGGAACGCACCAATTGTTGGGTTTCGCGCCGCGGCCGGGCCGGACCTGCGCGGGGCATGAAGTGGTTCATGCCCCGCGGGTTGTCAAATGGGGGGCTGTTCGGGGCGCCTGCCGCGAGGCGCGTACGGGTGGGCATTCTCCCCCCCTCTGCGGGGGAGGGGGCCGGTCTCAGATGCCGGCGTACCATTCGTAGCCGCGGTCCTCCCAGTAGCCGCCCTGGCCGTCGCCGATCCTGGCCAGCGATTCGACTACCTCGATCCGCATCACGTACTTGGCCTGCTTGTAGCCGAGCTGCCGCTCGAGCCGCAGGCGCAGGGGCGCGCCGTTCGAGACCGGGAGCGGCTTTCCGTTGAGGTCGTAGGCGAGGATCGTCTGCGGGTGGAAGGCGTCGGTGAGGTCGATGCTCTCGTAGTAGCGGATCGGCGTGCGCGTCTCCTCGGGCTCCTCGGCCGGGGCACCGCCCCAGGCGTCGGCATCGTTGCCCGCGGCCGCCACCTGGACGTGGCGCACCGCGCTCGGGTTCTCCGGCTGCAGGAACGCGCCGTCTTTGCCGCCTTCGAGGCCGCCGCCGGCATATTCGAGCGTGTCGGCGCAGTGGAACACGACGTAGCGCGCCTGCGGCTTCAGCCCGGCGCGGTTCAGCACCTCAGCCAGCGGCACGCCGGACCATTTTCCGATGCAGCTCCAGCCCTCGACGCAATCGTGCCGGGTCGTCTGCGTCCGCGACGGCAGCGCGCGGAGGTCGGCGAGGCCGAAGCTCTGCGGTCGCTCGACGAGGCCCCCGACCTCGAGCTTGAAGGTCGAGAAGTTCGAGGCCGCAAGCGCCTTGTAGGCCTTGTCCGGCGGGTCGATCGTGCCGTTCGGCTTGAACACCGCCGAGATCTCGGAATCCGGGAATTCCTTCGCCAGCGAGGCGTTCGAGAGCAACAGGCGCTGCACGAACAGGTTGGCGTCCTCGCCGGCCTTCAGCGTCCGCGGGCCGTAGGCGGACCCGGCGAAGCGGTCGCAGCCGGCGAGCATCGCGGTGCCGCCGAGCGCGGCGACGGTGGTGAGGAAGCGGCGGCGGTCGAGGTTGCTCATCGCGGGGTCGCTCCGTCCTTCTCGATCGCGAACCAGCCGGTGACCATGCCGCGCATGTTGTTCCAGAAGCCCGAGACCAGCACCAGCACCACGTGCACGATCACGAACAGCACCAGGAGGTTGGCCACGATGAAGTGGATCGTGCGCGCCGACTGCCGGCCGCCGAACACGTCGACCAGCCAGGGCCAGGCGGCATCCATGCCCGGCGACATCGCGAGGCCGGCCAGCACCATCACCGGCAGAAGGCCGGCGATCACGGCGAGGTACGTCAGCTTCTGCAGCACGTTGTAGCGCTTGGCCTCCTCGCCCTTGGGGAAGTGCAGCGTGAGATGCTCGCGCACCGAGCCGCCGAAGTCGCGGATCTGGTCGCCGTCCGGGATCACCCGCCGGCGAAGCTGCCCCGACACCAGCCCGTAGAGCAGGTAGATCGCCCCGTTGATCACCAGCGCCCAGGCGAACAGGAAGTGCCAGCGCCGCGCGGTGGCGAGATCCTGCCCCGAGGGGATCGTGCTCCACGACGGGAAGGCCCGGTCAGTCATCTGGCCCTGGTCCTTCGAGAGCCCGAGCACGCCGGTGGTGTCGAAGGTGCGGCCGCCGATCGTCACGATGCCGCGGGCGTTGCCCTTGGCGTCGGTGTCGCTGGTGATCGCCAGCGCCGGGGTGTCGAAGGTCGACTTCGCGCCCCAGTACAGGGCCGGATGCGCGTTGAAAATCTGCAGCCCGCTCATCAGCAGGATCAGCAGGGAGGCGGCGTTGAGCCAGTGCGCGACGCGGATCACCAGCGGATGCCGGTAGATCGCCTCGCGGCGGGGCGTCGCGGTGCCGGAGGGAATCGCCGGGGAAGCTGCCAAGGGAGTGTCACCTGATTGTCCGAGTGGCGACCACTTCGCCGCCTCGTCTCGGCTGGTTACGTATCGCCGCCGCCGAAAGTTGCCAGCCCGGTCCCGCGCCGCGCGCTTGCCGTCGCATCGGGCGCGACCTATCACGCGAGGCGATGAGCCAGCCGACGCACCCGAACTATCCCCACCGGCATCTCCTCGGGATAGAGGGCCTGTCGCGCCCCGACATCGAGGGGCTGCTCGACCGGGCGGACGCGGCGGTGGCGATCTCCCGTCAGGTTGAGAAGAAGCGCGCGACGCTGCGCGGTCGCACCCAGATCAACCTGTTCTTCGAGCCCTCGACCCGCACGCAATCCTCGTTCGAGCTCGCCGGCAAGCGCCTCGGCGCCGACGTGATGAACATGTCGGTGGCCTCGTCCTCGGTGAAGAAGGGCGAGACGCTGATCGACACCGCGGCGACGCTGAACGCCATGCGGCCCGACATCATCGTGGTGCGCCACCATTCGGCCGGCGCCGTGCACCTGCTCGCGCGGAAGGTCGACTGCTCGGTGGTCAATGCCGGCGACGGCGCCCACGAGCACCCGACGCAGGCGCTGCTCGACGCGCTGACCATCCGCCGCAACAAGGGGCGGATCGAGGGGCTTCGCGTCGCGATCTGCGGCGACGTGCTGCACAGCCGCGTCGCGCGCTCGAACCTGATCCTGCTGCAGGCGCTGGGTGCGCGCGTCCGCGTGATCGCCCCGTCGTCGCTCCTGCCCGCCGGCATCGAGCGCTTCGGCGTCGAGGTCTTCACCGACATGCGCAAGGGCCTCGACGGCTGCGACATCGTGATGATGCTGCGCCTGCAGCGCGAGCGCATGAACGGCTCGTTCGTGCCCTCGGTGAAGGAGTATTTCCGCTATTTCGGCCTCGACGCCGACAAGCTCGCGCTCGCCGCTCCCGACGCCCTGGTGATGCATCCCGGCCCGATGAACCGCGGCGTCGAGATCGCCTCCGACATCGCCGACGGGGCGCAGTCGCTGATTCGCGAGCAGGTCGAGATGGGCGTCGCCGTGCGCATGGCGGTGATGGAAGCGCTGGCCTCGCATCTGCCGAACGCGTGATGGCCATGACCGAACAAGCTCAGATCCTCACCAACGCCACCCTCCTCGACCCGGCCGACGGCCGCGAAGAGCCGGGCCATGTCCTGATCCGCGACGGCCGCATCGCCGACATCGCCTGGGGCGCGGCGCCCGGCCTGCCGGAGGGCGCGCGGACGATCGACTGCGCCGGCCACGTGCTGGCGCCGGGCCTGATCGACATGCGCGCCTTCGTCGGCGAGCCCGGCGCCGAGCACCGCGAGACCCTGGCGAGCGCCAGCGCCGCGGCGGCAGCCGGCGGGGTCACGACGCTGGTCTGCATGCCGGACACCAATCCGGTGATCGACGGGCCGGCGATCGTCGACTTCGTGCTGCGCCGCGCCCGCGACACGGCCTGCGTCAACGTCCTGCCGGCGGCGGCGATCACCAAGGGGCTTGCCGGCCACGAGATGACCGAGTTCGGCCTGCTCCAGGAAGCCGGCGCCGTCGCCTTCACCGACGGGCTCCGCGCCGTCACGCACGCGCAGGTGATGCGGCGGGCGATGACCTACGCCCGCGACTTCGGCGCGCTACTGATGCAGCACGTCGAGGAGCCCGACCTCGTCGGCGAGGGCGTGATGAACGAGGGCGAGCTGGCCTCGCGGCTCGGGCTGATGGGCATCCCGCGCGAGGCCGAGACGATGATGCTGGAGCGCGACCTCCGCCTCGTCCGCCTCACCGGCGCGCGCTACCACGCGGCGATGATCTCCTGCGCCGACTCGGTCGAGATCGTGCGCCGGGCCAAGCACGACGGATTGCCGGTGACCTGCGGCGCCTCGATCAACAACCTCGTCCTGAACGAGGGCGACATCGGGCACTACCGCACCTTCTGCAAGCTTTCGCCGCCCTTGCGCGGCGAGGCCGACCGGCAGGCGCTGGCGGCGGCGCTGAACGAGGGCGTGATCGACGTCGTCGTCTCCGATCACAACCCGCAGGACGTCGAGACCAAGCGCCTGCCCTTCGCCGAGGCTGCCGACGGCGCGCTCGGGATCGAGACCCTGCTCGGCGCCGCGCTCCGCCTCGTGCGCGCCGGCGACGTCACGCTCGCGCGCCTGCTCGCGGCGCTGTCGGCGAATCCGGGGCGCATCCTCGGGCGCGAATCCGGTCGGCTCGCGGTCGGCGCCCCGGCCGACCTCGTGCTGATCGATCCGGACGTGCCCTACGTGCTCGACAAGCGGACCCTGAAGTCGCGCTCGAAGAACTCGCCGTTCGACGAGGCGCGGATGCAGGGCGCCGCGGTGCTGACGCTCGTCGGCGGCCGGATCGTCCACCGCTCGGCCGACCTCGCGGCGGCCGCATGAGCGCGCTGTCGGACATCGCCTGGCCGGTCGTCCTCGGCTGCCTGGCGCTCGGCTACGCCCTCGGCTCGATCCCGTTCGGGCTCGTCTTCACGCGGCTTGCCGGCCTCGGCGACGTGCGGGCGATCGGGTCGGGCAACATCGGCGCGACCAACGTGCTCCGCACCGGCCGCAAGGGGCTCGCCGCCGCGACGCTGCTCGGCGATGCCCTGAAAGGCACCGCGGCGGTGCTGATCGCGCAGCGGTTCGGCCAAGGCACCAGCGACGGGACCGGCGCGTGGCCGGCGCTCGCGGCCGGGCTCGGCGCCTTTCTCGGGCATCTCTTCCCGGTCTGGCTCAGGTTCAGGGGCGGCAAGGGCGTCGCGACCTTCCTCGGGGTGCTGCTCGCCCTAAGCCCGCCGGCGCTGCTCGCCTTCGCGGCGATCTGGCTCGGCCTCGCCTTCGCCGTGCGCTACTCGTCGCTCGCGGCGCTCGCAGCCTCGGCCGCGACCCCTATCATTCTGTGGGCCTTGAACGATCCGGCGCGCGCGGGCCTCTTCCTCGTCCTCGGCCTGCTGTTATGGTGGAAGCACGCGCCCAACATCCGCCGGCTGGTCGACGGCACCGAGGGACGGATCGGTCAGAAGGGCTGAGACCCCTTCGGGGGAAGGCCCGTGCAGCTCACCGACGCACAAAGGCTCGACTGGCTCCGCTTGATCCGAACGGAAGGGGTCGGGCCGCGCACGTTCCGCAGCCTGATCAGCCGCTTCGGCGGCGCGGCCGGCGCCCTCGCGGCCCTGCCGGACCT
>NZ_VRUV01000206.1:0-7757 GCF_008039455.1 Methylobacterium sp. WL116 | reverse complement strand
GCAGGGCGGGGCCGGGACGCGCCCGGCGCGGCAGCCGGCCACGTAGTCGAGGGTGCTCGCCACGACCCGCTCGGAATAGGGCTTGGAGATCACGCCGAAGGCGCCCGCGAAGTCGTCGGGGATGCGCTTGGCGTTGGCGGTCATGAACACCACCGTCGTGCGCGGGTCGGCGCTGAGCGCGCGGGCGACGTCGACGCCGGTCGGCCCGTCGACGAGGTGGATGTCGACGAGCGCGATGTCGGGTGCGGTGGACTGCCCGAGCGCGATCGCCTCGGTCGAGCTGGCGGCGATGCCGACCGTGACGTAGCCGAGGTCGTCGAGCAGGAACTCGAGCTCGAGGGCGATCAGCGCCTCGTCCTCGACCACGAGGATGCGCAGGGCCGGGGCGCTCACGCGTCCTCCGCCAGGGGAATGTCGATCTCGACGACGGTGCCCGGCGCCCGATCGCGCCACGTGATCGTGCCGCGCAGCTGCCGCACCACCATCTCGACGAGGTTCCGGCCGAAGCCCGCCGGGTTCACCGGCCCCGCATCGAGGCCGACGCCGTCGTCCTCGATCGTAAGGTGCATGCCGGCGTCGGTGCGCTGCGCGGTGATGCCGATGCGGCCGCTCCGGTTCTCGGGAAAGGCGTGGCGGACGGCGTTGGTCGCCAGCTCGTGGATCATCAGGGCGAGCGGCGCGGCCATCGCGGCGGAGACGGCGATCGAGTCGATCCGCGCCTCGACCCGGGTCCGCTCCGCATCGAGCCCGGCGTTGAGATCGGACAGGAAGTCGTCGGTGAAGTCCGACAGGTTGAACTTGGTGACGTCGCCGGCCGAGTAGAGCATGCGGTGGGCGGTCGAGAGCGCGCCGATGCGCTCGGCCATGCTCGAGAGCGCATCGCGCGCCTCGCCCTCGGGCGTGCGCCGGGCCTTCAGCAGCATCAGCGACGAGATCACCTGGAGGTTGTTCTTGACCCGGTGATCGACCTCGTGGAGCAGGGCGGTCTTCTGCTCGAGGGCCGCCTGCAGGTCGGCGGTGCGCTGCCCGACCTGGCGCTCCAGCTCGTCGTTGGTGCCGCGCATCGCCTGCTCGACGGTGCGCTTGTCGGTCATGTCGGCCTGCGCGGCGAAGAAGAACGTCACCCGTCCATCGGCGTTTCGCACCGGGTTGACGGTCATGCTGTTCCAGAAGGCGGTGCCGTCCTTGCGGTAGTTCAGGAGCTCGCACTCGATCGGCTCGGCCGCCTCGAGCGCGGCGCGCAGGCGCGCGACCTCCGACGCGTCCGTGCCGGCGCCCTGCAGCATCCGGCAATTGCGCCCGAGAAGCTCGTCGCGGTCGTAGCCGGTCAGCTTCAGGAAGGCCTCGTTCACCCAGACGATCGGGTTGTTGTCGTGCGTCGCCCCCGTGAGCAGCATCGGCGTCGGGCTCGAATCGAACGCCCGCGCGAATGTCTCCGGAGCGAGCGGATAATCCGCCTGATCGCTGGTCTCCATCATCCTGTAACCGATCGGTACGCGAGGAGCCTCGAGGCAGGGATGGCCGCCGCGCCGGGCCAGCGCGGCAGACCGTTGCGAGCGGAACGGCTACGCTCGCATCATCCGAACAGGTACGCAGGGGCAAGGTTCCCGACCCGTCCCGTTTGTACCCAGGCAAATGTGCGATGTCGCGTTAAGCAGACATCGACCATGATCCGGCCGCCGCACCCCGCACGGATCGCCCCCGACGCGCGGGGCGGCGCAAGGCTGCCACGATTCTCACGGATCAAGGCGGAAGGGCGTCAAGGAGTTCCACCGCATGGCCATGGACACCGCACCCGACAAGCCCGCACGACGGCTGCGGGCCCGCGACCTCGTCGAGGATCGGCGCATCGTCCTGATGCTGGCGCTCGGCTTCTCCTCGGGGCTGCCGCTGCTCCTGGTGCTCGGGACGTTCACCCTGCGGCTCGCCTTCTCGGACATCAACGTCAAGGCGATCGGCCTGTTCAGCTACGTGGCGCTGCCGTACTCGCTGAAGTTCCTGTGGGCGCCGATGATCGACCGGATCGACGTTCCGGTGCTGAGCGCTCGTCTTGGGCGCCGCCGCGCCTGGATGGTGACGACGCAGGTCGCGGTGGCGCTCTGCCTGGTGCTGATGGCCTTCGCCGATCCGCAGACGAGCCTCGCGCTGCTCGGCCTCGGCGCCTTCCTCGTCGCCTTCTGCGCCGCAACCCAGGACGTGGTCGTCGACGGCTGGCGCATCGACGCCGCCGGCACCGACTTCCAGGGCATCCTCGCGGCGACCTCGAACCTCGGCTACCGCCTCGGCCTGATCACGGCGGGCGCCGGCGCGCTGTTCATCGCCTCCGACAAGGGCTGGACCTTCGCCTACCTGACGATGGCGGCCCTGATGCTCGTCGGCCTGATCGCGGCCCTGCTCGCGCCTGCCTTCGACACCCGGCGCCCCGAGCCGGCGGCCGCAGCCGCGCAGACGCCGAAGGCGACCGGAACGCGGCTGTTGTCGATCCGCCAGGCCGTGCTGGAGCCCCTGGTCGAGCTGCACGGCCGGATGGGGCAGGCCCTGTGGGGCGTGCTGGTGCTGGTGGCGCTCTACCGCATGCCGGATTTCGTCTCCGGCGTGATGGCGAGCCCGCTGTACCGGACGCTGGGCTTCGACCTGAAGGAGATCGCCACCGTTACCAAGCTCTACGGCATCTGGGTCGGCATCGCGGGCGGGTTCGCGGGCGGCTGGGCGATGGCGCGATTCGGGATGTTCCCGACGCTGCTGGCCGGCGCCTTCCTCGCCGCCGCCTCGCACCTCTCCTTCGCCTGGCTGTCGACCGGCGGGCCGGAGGTCTGGCGGCTGACGGTGGCGATCTCGATCGAGAACTTCTGCGGCTCCTTCGCCGGCATCGCGCTGATCGCCTACATGTCGAGCCTGACCACCCCCGGCTACGCGGCGACGCAGTACGCCCTGTTCTCCTCGCTCTACGCGCTGCCGGGCAAGCTCGTCGCGGGCACCGCCGGCTACATCGTCGCCGCCTTCGGCTACCCGACCTTCTTCGTCCTGACCTCTGCGGTCGGCATCCCGGTGGTGCTGCTCTGCCTCGCCGTCGGCAGAACGCCGAGCCGCAGGCCCGTGCCGGCCTCGGGCGACGCGGGGATGGCCGCCGCCGGCGGGCACGGGAACCCTCCCGGGCCCGTCCCGCTTCCTACCGGTTCGCCGGGCGTGCCCCTGAGAACCCAGGCTTGAGGAGGAATGCATGAGCGATATCGCGCTGACCGGTGAGGTCCTTCCGGCCGCCACCGAGTCCATCGAGCGTCCCTTGAGCGAGGCGGACCTCGCGGCATTGCGCCGGTCCGTCCGCGCCCTGGAGCAGCCGGGCCTCGCCGCCCGGCTCTCGGCCGCCGCCGGCGCTCCCCTCGACATGATCGGCCGGTCCCTGCCGGCCCCGGTGACCGAGGTCGTCGGGCGCTCGACCGAGGCGGCGATGCGCGGGGCGCTGCGCGTCGCGCTCAGGACCCTGCCGAAGGTCGCGGTCGCGCCGGCCGCCGGCACCGAGATCGAGAGCATCGCCGTCAAGCCGGAGGGACGCCTCGGCGCGCTGCTCGGCAGCCTGACCGGATCGAGCACCTTCAACCACAAGGCCATGGCCGCGCTGTCGGGGGCGTTCGGAGGCGCCTTCGGCCTCGCGACGCTGGCCGTCGAGCTGCCGGTCTCGACCACCCTGATGCTGCGCTCGATCGCCGAGATCGCGCGGGAGGAGGGCGAGGACCTCGACGACCCGGAGGGTGCGCTCGCCTGCGTCCAGGTCTTCGCGCTGGGCGGAAAGGGCGATGCGGCGGGCGCGGCCGAGGGCACCGGCCTGACCGAGAGCGGCTACTTCGCGGTGCGCGCAGCCCTCGCCAAGACGATGGCGGAGGCCGCCCGCTACGCCGGGAGCAAGACGCTGCTCGACCAGTCGGCGCCGGCGCTGATCCGCTTCACCGCGCAGATCGCGGCGCGCTTCGGCATCGTGGTCTCGCAGAAGGTCGCCGCGCAGGCGGTGCCGGTGCTGGGCGCGTTCGGCGGCGCGGCGGTCAACACCGCCTTCATGAGCCACTTCCAGTCGATGGCCCGCGCCCACTTCACCGTCCGGCGCCTGGAGCGCACCTACGGGCAGGCGACCGTGCGTACGGCCTACGAGGTGGAGAAGGCCGCGCTCGGCGTCGCATGACGGGCTGAACCGGCCTATCGTCCCCAGAGGATCGCGGGACAGAACGGAGACCGGCCCTGCTCGGCAACGGAGAGATGATCGGCCGGCTCGCGCTGGCGGCCCTGCTCGGCAGCGTGATCGGGCTCGAGCGCGAGCGCCTGCTCTGGGCGGCCGGCCTGCGCACGCACATGCTGGTCTGCGTCGGCTCGTGCCTGATCATGCTGGTCTCGATCTACGGCTTCGCCGACGCGCTGGGCGCCCGGAACGTCGTCCTCGACCCGTCGCGCGTCGCGGCGCAGGTGGTCTCCGGGATCGGCTTCCTCGGCGCGGGCACGATCCTGCTGCGCGGCGAGGTCGTGAAGGGGCTGACCACCGCCGCGAGCCTATGGGCGGTGGCGGCGATCGGGCTCGCCATCGGCGGCGGGCTCTACGTCCCGGCGGTGGCGACCACGACCTTCGTCGTCGCGATCCTCGCGGGCGTCAAGCCGCTGGAGGAGCGCTGGCGCGACCGGATGCAGACGCGGACCCTCCGCCTCGTCGCCAAGCGCGGGGCGCTGTCGATCGACACCCTGCACGCGGCGACCGGCGAACGGGCCTCGCGGGTGCGCCAGTTCGTGGCGCGCACCGCCGAGGACCCCGCCCTCGACGAGATCGAGGTCGCGTTCGTGCGCCTGTCGGCGACCAGCGTCGAGGCGATCGCCGAGACCCTGCGGGCGAACCCCGACGTCGTCAGCGTCGAGACGGCGCAGCGCTAGAGCACCCTCTTCACGCGAGCCGGGGGCCACCTCGCTCGAAGATGCTGCATCTTGTGAAGTTGCATTTTCTTCACGCGAGCCGGGAGCCGCCTCGCTCGAAAATGCTCGGAGCGCGCCGGACCCGAGGTCGCTCAGGCCTTCCTGAGCCCGAACCAGCCGGCGATGCCGGTCTTGGCCGCCGCAGGCTCGCCGTCCAGGAACATCCGGTAGGCCGGGTTCTCGGTCTCGTCGAAGCACGGGAAGCCGAGAGCTTCGACAGCCCGGTCGAAACGGCCTTTGGCGTCGGGGGGCACGGCGATGCCGGCGAGCACCCGGCCGTAATCGGCACCGTGGTTGCGGTAGTGGAACAGGGTGATGTTGAAGTCCTCGCCGAGCGCGTCCAGGAACTTCAGCAGCGCGCCCGGCCGCTCCGGGAACTGGAAGCGGTAGAGCCGCTCGTGCGCCAGGCCCGAGACGCGGCCGCCGACCATGTAGCGGACATGGACCTTGGCCATCTCGTTGTCGCTCATGTCGTGGACGTCGTAGCCCCCGGCGACGAGGCCCGCGACGAGGTCGCGCTTCTCGGGCCGGCCGCCGGGCAGGTTGATGCCGACGAAGATCCTGGCCTGCACGCCCGGCGCGTAGCGGTAGTTGAACTCGGTGATCGCGCGCGGGCCCAGGGCCCTTATGAAGGCCCGGTAGGCGCCGGGCTTCTCCGGGATGGTGACGCCGAGCAGGACCTCCCGCTCCTCGCCGAGCTCGGCCCGCTCGGCGATGTGGCGCAGGCGGTCGAAGTTGAGGTTCGCCCCGGAGGAGATCGCGACGAGCGTGCCGGCGCCGCCCTCGCGCTCGGCGTAGAGCTTGGCGCCGGCGAGCGCGAGCGCGCCGGACGGCTCGGACACCGCGCGGGTGTCGTCGAAGATGTCCTTCACCGCCGCGCACATCGCGTCGGTGTCGACGGTGATGACCTCGTCGAGGTGCTGGCGGCACAGCCGGAACGTCTCGGCCCCGGCCTGGCGGACGGCGACGCCGTCGGCGAACAGCCCGACGCTCGGCAGCAGCACGAGCTCGCCGGCCTTCAGGGCCTCGGCCATGCAGGCGGCGTCGTCCGGCTCCACGCCGATCACCTTGGTCTCCGGCCGCAGGTACTTGACGTAGGTCGCGATTCCCGCCGCGAGCCCGCCGCCGCCGACGGGCACGAAGATCGCCTCGATCGGGCCGGTATGCTGCTGCAGGATCTCCATGCCGATCGTGCCCTGGCCGGCGATCACGTCGGGATCGTCGAAGGGGTGGAGGAAGGTGAGGTCCTGCTCGGCCTCCAGGCGCCGCGCCTCGCTCAGCGCCTCGTCGAAGGCGTCGCCGTGCAGGATCACCTCGGCGCCTCGGGCGCGACAGGCGTCGACCTTGATCGCGGGCGTCGTGCGCGGCATCACGATGACCGCCCGCACCTGCAGGCGCGCGGCCGCCAAGGCCACGCCCTGCGCGTGGTTGCCGGCCGAGGCGCAGATCACGCCGCGGGCGAGCTGCTCGGGCGAGAGCCCCGACATCTTGTTGTAGGCGCCGCGCAGCTTGAACGAGAAGACCGGCTGCAGGTCCTCGCGCTTCAGAAGCACCGGCCGCCCGAGCCGGACGGTCAGGCGCGGCATCGGATCGAGCGGGCTCTCGATCGCCACGTCGTAGACCCGCGCGGTGAGGATCTTGCGGATGTAATCGGGTGCCGGTTCGGCCGGAGGACTTGCGGGTTTCACGGTGTCGGACATGCGGCCGGCAATAGCCGCTTGCCGCGCAAGATGCGAGCGCGCGCCCCCGCTCGGCCCCGCATGCCTGCCCGGCCCCGGATGCCGGAGACCGCCGGACGTGCGGCAGGGACGATGGTCCGCACCGCCGCCCGGGCGGGACGTCGGAGCGCGAAGGGCGTCGTGACGATCCGGACGCCGGCACCGGCGTTCCGCGAGCGTCCGAGCGACGGCGTCACGGTGAAGGCCCGCTCGGAAGTCCGCACGGTCCCGGCTCCGGAGCGACGATGGCGGGAACGCCGCGGCGTCAGAGCCGGTCGATCAGCGCGGCGACCCAGACCAGGGCGGCGATCGCCTGCGCCGAGAACGTCCCGGCCGAGGCGAGGTCCTTCACCGTGCCGATCCGCGGGTGGCGGCCGGGATGGAGGTGATCGCACAGCTTCTCGATCGCGGTGTTGAGGAACTCCGCGGCGAGCATCAGCAGGAGCGTCGCCATCAGCGCGACGCGGACCCAGAGGCTCGCGCCGAGCACGAGGGCCGCCGGCACGCCGACGACGAGCAGCACCAGCTCGAGCCGCACGGCGCGCTCGGTGCGGGCGCCGTGGACGAGGCCGCGCCAGGAATTCAGGAAGGCGAGCCAGAGCGCGTGCATTCACGCCGCCTCGTCCATTCACGCCGATTCCTGCGGCACCGCGCGGGCGATCCACTTGGCCAGCACCGGGCCGGTGATCAGGACCACGAACAGCCGGAGCGTCTGCACCGCGAGCACGAACGACACGTCGACCTTCGAGCCGACCGCAATGATCGCCACCGAGTCGAGGCCGCCGGGGCTGGTCGCGAGGAAGGCGGTGAGGAAGTCGATCGCGAGCAGGTGCGTCAGCCCGAGCGCCCAGCCGGCGCAGAGCAGGATCACGGCGAGCGTCGCGACGAGGATGCCGGGCAGCGCGTGCAGCGTCGCGCGCAGGGTCTCACGGGTGAAGCGCAGGCCGACGTACCAGCCGATCGTCGCGTAGGCGAGCTCGAGGATCGGCAGCGGCAGGGTGATGCTGGCGACGCCGGTCGCGTGAAGCGCCGCGCCGAGCAGCATCGGCCCGATCAGCGCGCCGGCGGGCAGGCGGAGCCACAGCGCGATGC
>NZ_VRUV01000205.1:0-7769 GCF_008039455.1 Methylobacterium sp. WL116 | reverse complement strand
TGGGCCGGCAGGCTTCAACCAGAGGCTCCAGATCAGCCCATTGCGCGTCGCTCAGCATCGTCCCTCCTCCATCAGAAAGACGAAAACGCAAGCCCAGCCAATCTGTTCAGGCGACGACAGGCCCTAGAGGCAAGGCTGGGGCTGCGCCTCCTGACGAGGACCACGCGCAGCGTGGCGTCCACGGAGGCGGGTGAGCGGCTGATCGAGACCCTCGGGCCGGCGCTCAAGGAAATCGACGCGAAGGTTGCAGCACTGACGGAGATGCGCGAGCGGCCGGCCGGCACCGTTCGCATTACGGCGCCTGAGCACGCAGCTCGGACGCTCCTCTGGCCGGTGGTCGACCGCATCACCAGGGCGTATCCCGACATCCAGATCGAGGTGAATGTCGCGTCCGGCCTAACCGACATCGTCGCGCAGCGGTTCGATGCAGGCATCCGTCTCGGCGAGCGACTCGAACGGGACATGGTTGCCGTGCGGATCGGCCCCCGGCTTCGCATGGCGACGGTGGGTGCACCCGCTTACCTCGCCGGCCGAGGCAAGCCCGAGACGCCGCGAGACCTTCCAGAGCATGCTTGCATCAACCTGCGGATGGCGAACGGCGACAACTATGCCTGGGAGTACCAGCGGGATGGCCGGGAGCTGAAGGTCAGGGTCGACGGCCAACTCGTCCTGAACGATGGCGAGATTGCCATGGCAGCAGCGATCGCGGGCCACGGCCTTGCGCATCTCGTGGAGGACCGGGTCGCGCCGTTGCTGGCAGACGGGTCATTGGTGCGCGTGCTCGAGGACTGGTGCGAGCCCTTCGATGGGTACTTCCTCTATTATCCCAGCCGAAGGCAGCCTTCTGCCGCCTTCGGTCTGCTGCTCGACGCCCTGCGATACCGGGGATGAGCGTCGAGCATCACTCATCAGCGGTAGGAGAACTGCAGGACGGCAGCCGGCAAGCGATCGCCCTCGACCGGGATGGCCGACGCGGCCGCCTCGATCTCATCCATGTCGTCGGCGGTGAGCACGACCTGCGCCGCGCCGAGGTTCTCCTCGACCCGTTCGAGCTTGCGAGTGCCGGGGATAGGCACGATGAAGGGCTTGCGTGCGAGCAGCCAGGCCAGGGCGATCTGGGCCGCCGTCGCCTCCTTGGCCTCGGCGACGCGCCGGAGCAGGTCCACCAGCGCTTGGTTGGCTGCCTTCGCTTCCGGGGTGAAGCGCGGGGACGTCGCCCGGAAATCGCCCGCCTCGTGGCTCGCACCCGGGTCGACCTTGCCGGTCAAGAACCCCGCGCCGAGCGGACTCCAGGGCACGAAGCCGATGCCGAGTTCCTCGCAGAGCGGCAGGATCTCTGGCTCGGGGTCGCGGGTCCAGAGCGAGTACTCGCTCTGGACGGCCGCCACGGGTTGCACGGCATGCGCGCGGCGGATGGTCTGTGCGGCGGCTTCCGATAGGCCAAAATGCTTGACCTTGCCCGCGGCGATCAGCTCCTTTACCGCGCCAGCGACGTCCTCAATCGGGACCTCGGGGTCGACGCGGTGCTGGTAGAGCAGGTCGATGGTCTCAACCTTGAGCCGCTTCAGCATGCCGTCCACCGCCCGCTTCACGTGGGCCGGCTTGCTGTTCAGGCCCGGGCGGCGCTCGCCGGTCTCCGGGTCGATGTTCCAGCCGAACTTGGTGGCGATCGTCACCTGGTCCCGCACCGGGGACAGCGCCTCGCCGACCAGCTCCTCGTTGGTGAAGGGGCCGTACGCCTCGGCGGTATCGAAGTGTGTGACGCCGCGCTCGTTCGCGCCGCGGATAACGCGGATGGCCTCGGAACGCTCGGGCGAAGCGCCGTAGGTGCCGGAGAAGCTCATGGTGCCGTAGCCGATCTCGGAGACGGTCAGCGGGCCCAGTTGGCGGCTCTTCATGCGCGGGTTTCTCGTCCTGTTCGGCGGTGGGCTTCCGGTAAGCCCGCCTGATTGGACGGAAGCTAATCCGCGATTGTACAGCAGATTAGTGGGCTAAATCCGCATGGGTCTATGACGAAAGGTCATGAATGGTGGACGAGAACCGTCCACTTCGAAGTCCCGGCGAGACCTCTACGTTACCAGTGCCCGCTTCAACAAAGATCCGCCTGAGAGCGGCTCGTCGCAAATCAACCTGTCCCAGTCGCGCGGCACTGTTTCGCCATGCACCCGGAGGCGGACACACTCAGCGTCTGCAAAGGGTCGATAGCAACCTGAACGACATGTCGGGTATCCGACCGTTTTATCGACAGTCCGAGCTAACGCGTAGCGAGTGATCAGAAACAGCCTCGTTTCTGTCGGAAAACTACGACCGATTTTCTATTGCAGATAAAACGTGCTTGGAACAATATCCTGACATGCTCATCGGATATGCCCGTGCCTCCATTCTGGACCAGAACCTCGACCTGCAGCGTGACGCGCTGAAAGGCGCCGGCTGCGGAGAGCTGTTCGAGGAGAAGAAGTCTGGCAAGGCGGGGACCACGCGTCCGGAGTTCAGCCGCATTCTCTATGGCGGCTGCGATCTGGAGGCGTTGTCCGTTGATGCTTACGAGTTGGCCATCCTTGGAGCCGACTGACGCTACTTGTGGGGCGTCCCCTGCAGGACACGAGAATGGCTTATGATAAGCCATAAGTGGTTTGTTGATTGGGCCCAGTTGTCTGGGCCGGGGTCAAGACACGCTACGCTCTCCGGCCTTGACCTCGGCCTGACCAACCGGCAGTGGGCTACCGGCGGGGCAATGTCCCGCACCGATCGACGGTTGCGCTTGTTTTGTCACAAGCCACAAATGGTTTAGGGTTTGTGCTGTGTCATAAGTCACAGATGGCATACCGCATACGATATACCGCAAGCTATTAACCACTTGCCGTTTTACCCTCGCTGTCGGAAGGATGCGCCCATGAACATACTCGCGATCGTCTCCCAGAAGGGTGGCACCGGTAAAAGTACCCTGGCGTTTTCGCTGGCGGTCGCGGCCGAGGAGCAAGACATTCGCACCTCGATCATCGATATGGACCCGCAAGGAACGACCAAAAAATGGTACGGGCGCCGCGAGTCCGATGGAGGACCTGAGGTCAACGCCCTTAACGCCACCCAGCTCGAGCCGGCTATGCCACTGCTGCGCAAGCAGGGCATCCAGCTAGTGATCATCGACACCCCCGGTGCTGATACGCCCGGCGTCACCGCGGCGATCCAGGTGGCTGACCTGTGCCTGATCCCGGCTCGCCCAAGCGTCGCCGACATCGAAGCCTCGGCGCCGACGGTCAGCGCCATTCACCGCCTCGGCAAACCGTTCTCATACGTCCTCAACCAGTGCCCGCCCGGACGCTCGATCCGCACCATGGACGCATTCCGTGTCCTGCAGTTGACTGGCGCCGTTGCCAGCACGCCGCTGGCCATGCGGGCCGACCACATGGACGCGCTGGCGACAGGGCAGGGGGTCACCGAACGCGACATCAGCAGCAAGGCCGCGGCCGAGATCCGCGAGCTGCTGAAGTGGACGCTCAACAAGATGGAAGGGAAGCCGCATGGCCAGAAACAAACCCGCGTCGCTTGAGGCCGCCCTCAACGGCCAACAGACACAGGAGACTGAGCCGGAGACCGCCGACGTGGTCCGGCACCCGTCCAGCGCCACGCTGGCACCCAAGGTCAAGAACTACGAACAGGTGGTCGCCTACGTGCCGACGACCTGCAAGAAGCGCCTGCGAATGATGTGCATCGAGCATGACCGCGACCTCAACTCGTTCATCCGCGAAGGCATCGACCTGATGCTCGCGAAGTACGGCCAGCCGTCGCTCAAGGAATTCGAGAGCAAATAGCCCATGGTTTATAACGGTGGCGTGTGGCTTGTGACTTACCACAAGCCATAAAGGTCAAGTGGTTGCAGGGCGGACAAAGACCCTGCGGGAGAAGGGGAAGCGCCCCAAAAAAACTTGCACATTTTTGGGGCGTATGTTCCCGTTTCTGGTGCATTGATTCCCGATCGGCGCTAGGCTCCCCACAGGATGTCCATGCCGCCCACCCGCCCGTTGTCGCCTGAGGAAGAACAGCGCCTCGCCCGTAAGGAGCGGACCCTCCGGAACCGCCGCGGCCGGCGCAATCCGGCGAGCATGCCTACGCACCTGGCGCGGACCTCGGCCTTCGCCCCCCGCAAAAAGGATCTCATCACCGACAGCAACTTCGTCCGCATCTACGAGGTGCCGGGCTACTCCGTCGTCGAGGTGAAGGGCCGGGAGCTCGGCAGCCAGCACCGGGATGCGATCTATGCTCTGTTCCGGCTGCCCCGTGAGAAGGTCAAGGTCGACAACCCGGCCTACCGACCCGGGACGTTCATCGCCCCGGTGATTTGGTACTACCAGACGCGCACGACCTGGCGGACGCTGATCCGCGCGATGGGGCGCACCGAGCACGTCAACAACCTGCTCAGCCTCGTCCACGTGTTTCAGGAGATCCAGCAGGTCAGCGTGCTGATCCACGAGGGCCGTTCGCTCAAGGAGCTCGAGTCGATCAAGAGCAAGCGCACGCGCAACATGCTGCCCGACGGCGCCGGCTCCGCGTCCTCGCTGATCACTGACCTCAGCTGGGAAGGGGCCCAGCTCGACAGCCCGGTGACGGTCACCTACGGCGCTCGCGTACTCGAGATGATCGAGAAGGCACACCTGGTCAGCATCAACGCTGACGTCCAGTTCCGCCTAAAATCCGACCACGCCAAGGTGTTCTGGCCGTTCATCGACAGCCAGCCCGACCACACGTTCATCGAGGAAGAGAGGCTGGCCCAGCTCTCCGGCCGCGAGCTGTGGGCACCTGAGGCGACCAGCGCTACGCGGGCGCAGTTCCGGAAGGAGTGCCGCGAGGCCTTCAGGGACATGGTCAGCGCCGGCGGCCTGTCGAAGTTTGACGAGGAGATCACCGGTTCCGGGCGCTCCAAGTCGCGCCGGTACACCTACGCCCATGCCGCACTGCGTCAGTGCGAGCTTGACCTCCCAACGGTCGATGCCATCACCTAACCCTATGATCCAACAAGGGCGTAACTGGAAACCACGCCCCAAATTGCCGCCCGTTGCAGCGATCAGGACCACCCGTTCCGCGCAGCCGTCGACCGGCACCAGGGGAGGGGGACCTGGCATGGGCATCGTCACAGCCACGGCGGGAAAGAACGCCCCAAAAAGACGGGATCTGGCAGGGCGAGGTCGGACTGTGGATAAATGAAACCACGCCCCAAAAAGCTGGAAACCACGCCCCAAAAGCCGGAAACCACGCCCCAGAATGGCGGAAACCACGCCCCAAAAAGGGGGCCTAACTTACTGCGGCGACAGGCGAATCTACGTATAGACCTTTTTATAGATTATTCATAGACCTTAAAAGACCTGCCCGGGCCATAGGAGGCTTGGTGGATCAGAACGGGACAATCCCTGTACTGGTTGTGGGAAACGGTCGTGCAGCGACAAAACCCACCCCTTTTTAGCGTAACCGAAAACCCGCTCCTCTACCCAAAACGGAAGCCGCCACAGGCCGGTTAATCCTGCATGGGATCCGCCTATCAGCTGAAAAAGATTGGCTCGCCGAATAAGTGAGTGGCAGATCGACCTCAGCGACTCCTGGAAGCGTTTAGGGCGGAAAAACCGACTAGGCTCCGTCGGGGCGTGGAAACGTCACTACGCCCGTCCTGAGAGTCTTTGACACCGCACATGGCACGGTGAGGGCGATATGAGGTCGCAAGACGACCGCCGAACCCCCGGACGCGAGTGCCGGTGCTGGCGACGGTGATTGCTGCGGCGCGTTTTTGGGGTGTGCTTTCCCGTGAAAGCGTAGCATTTCCGCCATTTTGGGGCGTGTGTTCCCATGTTGCTTGAACGTGACCCGGCGTGCCCCAAACCATAAACGGTTTATTGCCCTTTCCGCCCCAAGTCTGGTCGAGCAGCTGCAGCGTGCGCCTGTCGCGCTCGCCGCCAAAATACCGCTGCAGAACGCTGCCGAACTCTGGCACCCGCGGATTCGAGGCCGCGAACAGGGTCATGCTCGAGCGAAACTTCATATCATCCGGACTGCGGAAAATCTCATACGCCGTCCGGCCGGTGACTTGGTTGACCGCGGCAGTGTAGGTTCGCAGCCTGGAACCCAGGACCAGGTGATGCAGGTACGCCTGCACCTCGACGAGCGTGCCGATCGCATAGCGCTGTGCTATCTTGCTCAAGCCCTGTCCGGCGGTCTGTGGTGAGACGAACCACATCCAATGGCTGCGCTTGTACCCCGCGGTCAGCTCCTGGCGGGCTTGGTCGTAGCCGCCGCACTGAGCATCAATGAAGGGGTTGAGGTCGAACGGGTCACTCGCCCCGAAGAAACGCCAGGGACGACAATCAAGTCCAGGCAATATTTTTGTGACTTATGGCGTGTGGCAAACCGTAAATGGTGAAAACCGCCTCACTGCCGGCAGCGGCCCCCACTGGAGACCGCTCGGAAGCATCGCGAGGCCGGTGTCCCGGCCATCCGACCTTCGCTGCGTGAGATAGAGCGGTTCGCGACCGGCTTCGGCTTCCCGTCGACCCACGACCAAGCCGCGGCCTTCTACGCGGATCTCACCGACCTCACCTCCGGGTCGCCGATGAACCGCTTGGTCTGCGGTGACGTGGGCTGTGGCAAGACCGAGGTGGCGCTGCGAGCACTGGCTGCCGCTGTGTTCGCCGGCCGGCAGACGGTAATCATCGCACCGACCACGGTACTCCCGCGCCAGCACGCGGAGACCCTACGCCGACGCTCAAGCCGGGGCTTGCCGACGGCACGGTGCGGCTGGCGGTGAGAACCCTGCGCTTGCCGGGCGTGACGTCGCCTTCAAAGTGGCGCCCATTCTCGCGAAGGACGAGATCATTCTGCGCGAGAGGCGGTCGTCTTGAGCCGCCCGATCCCCGAGGCCACGGAGCGCGCCATCCCGACCATGGGCCTTCTCGATCGACTGCGTGTCGCCGAGGTGCGGGCTACGGGCTCGCCGCATAAGGTGTTATCATTGAGCTAGCACCGGGCTCCGCTGAGACCACGGCCTTCTCGGCTTCCAGCGTAGGACAGCCTCTATGGGCGGTCGGTGAGCGCCGCCGCTACAGGATGGCGAACAGGTCGAGCTGCAGGGTGGGCTTGCGCTTGGCTGGCTGTGCCCTGGCCCATCGAGGCAATTTCACCACCGGCAGGGATGCAGTCCCCTTGGCGTGCAGAACAGCTCCGACGATCCGGCATCCATCCCCTTGGTGAAAGACGTAGGCTTGAAACGGTTCCGCCTTAAGCATCTCCTGAACGAGGGGCTCGTCGGGCGGAAGCCGATGAAGCGCTGTCGGGAGGCAGGCGACGCCGAGCGCAGCAACGCCGAAGGATGCGAACTCCCGCTGCCGACCGGTCCAGATCTGGCGCTGGGCGCCTACGCTAGTCCGAGACAGGGGGTTGTGATCCGTAAGGGTTGTGGCTGCCTCTAGGAGGAAGGCAGCGATGGCACTGCGCTCCGCGATCTGCAGCGCCATCGCGATCGAGGCAGCGAGCTGGCGCTATGTGAGCGGCATTCTGTCTCCCTCTCCGCACGCGCCGTTTGCGGCTGCATGCGTAGCCTGGACGCGCCCTACGGCCAAGGTAGGCTGCTCAACCTCGCTCGCCTTGGTAGTGCGGATCAGTTCGCCTCATGAACGTTATGGAATGTGCGCTGCAGCCGCCGACCGAAGCCGGAGGATACAATCCGGCTTGCGGTGAAGATACATCCAGCAAGATCGAGAGCGCCTGCCAGCCCCCTTGAGCTGGAA
>NZ_VRUV01000204.1:0-7777 GCF_008039455.1 Methylobacterium sp. WL116 | reverse complement strand
GACGCCAGCGGCGTGAAGATCGTGGTGAGCGCGATGGCGGTCGACCTCACGAACCTCAACCTGATCCCGCGGGTCTGTTCCAGCACCGCCAACGCCAACGCGTCGCCCCGCGCCACGGGCGCCGCCTTCGACCTCACCGTGCCGACCGGATTCCGCACCAACGGGGTCCGCTACGTCCTCACCGAGGTGAGCATGCCCTACACGCCGATGCTCGGCTCGGCGCTAGTCAAGCTCGTCAACGGCGCCACGAGCACGATCACGCTCAAATCCAGCATGCCCTGGCCGGCGCGCGGCGGGCAGCCCGCCAAATCCACCTACACCGAAGTCTGGATGCCGGGAGGTGCAGCATGCCCGTGACCCCGGCCCGCTCGACACCTCGAAGGATCTCGATGCGCCGACATCTCGGCCGCTTCGCGCGGCAGCGCGACGGCAACGTCGTCCTGCTGTTCGGGCTGCTCGCGCTGCCGCTCCTCGGCTTCACCGGCGCCGCGATCGATTACGGCTTCGCCACCTATATGGAGACCAAGCTCCAGGCCGCGACCGACGCCACCGCCCTCGCTCTGTGCCAGACGCCGATGGCGACGACGAACCCGGCTCTCCAGGCCCAGGCCGTCGCGATGATGACGGGCTACATGGGCGCGACCGGCCTCACGGTCGACCCGCTGGCGGTGACGGCGAACCCGCGCCAGATCACCCTGACCACGCACATGGTCTCGCCGGTCTTCTACAGCCGCATCACGGGCGTGACGGCCCCGCGCCCGGGCGGGTCGGCGCGCTGCGCCACCCCGGTGCCCAAGACCTTCGAGATCGCCCTGGTGCTCGACAACACCGGCTCGATGGCGGAATCGAGCGGCGGCCAGAGCAAGCTCCAGGCGGTGCAGACGGCGGCGACGAACTTCGTCGACTACGTGTACACCAACGCCGCCTTCGCCACCGGCACCAAGATCTCGATCGTGCCGTTCGCCGCCGCGGTCGCGGTCGATCCGGCCGCCTACCGCTATGCCA
The DNA here is from genome assembly GCF_008039455.1 of Methylobacterium sp. WL116. Classification (NCBI taxonomy): domain Bacteria; kingdom Pseudomonadati; phylum Pseudomonadota; class Alphaproteobacteria; order Hyphomicrobiales; family Methylobacteriaceae; genus Methylobacterium; species Methylobacterium sp. WL116. The sequence goes on along the minus strand of NZ_VRUV01000204.1, from coordinate 6,772 downwards.
CCTGGATCGACCAGAACGGCAAGTCGGCCTATCACTGGACCAACGTGATCGCACCGGCCTCCGCCGGCTTCACCAACCGCTTCGGCCTCTTCACGGCGCTGCAGAGCGCCTACTCGGGCTGGGGCTGGGCCGGGTGCCTGGAAACGCTGCCCTATCCGCTCAACGTCCAGGACGGCGCGCCGACGAGCTCGAACCCAAGCTCGTACTACGTGCCGATGTTCGCGCCCGACGAGCCGGGCGATGGCAGCACGACCTTTGCCGGCTACAACAACAATTCCGCGTTCAGCTTCAACAGCTACATCGACGACTACACCAACGCCAACAGCTGTGCGAGCCAGTCGCAGTCGAGCACCACCTTCGCCGCCGCCGAGGGCCGCGCCTGCAAGTACGTCAACGCCCGCGACGCATCGCCGACCGCGTCGAACAGCTATACCGGCATCCCGAACGGCCCGAATTTCGGCTGCACCACCCGCCCGCTCCAACGGCTGACCAGCAGCACGGCGACGCTGAAGTCGCTGATCAACGCGATGGCGCCGCTCGGATCGACCAACATCCACGAGGGCCTGATGTGGGGCTGGCGGACGCTGTCGCCGAGCAGCGTCTTCGCCGACGGTGCGCCCTACGCGTCGAGCACGGTCAACAAGATCATCATCCTGATGACCGACGGCGCCAACAGCTGGGCGACGAACGGCTACTCGCCGTTCAATCAGTCGATGTATTTCGCCGCCGGCTACTTCCAGAACGTCGACGGTTCGACGCCGAATCCGCGGCTCCCGCCCGGCAACCAGAACGTCACGAACGCGAGCAACGCACGCGCCGCCCTCGACGCGCTGACGGCCCTGGCCTGCAGCAACGCCAAGAGCGCCGGCATCTCGATCTACACGATCGGCTTCAGCGTGCCCTCGGACCCGATCGACAGTGCCGGCCTGAACCTCCTGAGCAACTGCGCGACGACGGCGTCCCAATCGTTCGTCGCCAACGATTCGAACAGCCTCATCTCGGCCTTCAACCAGATCGCGGCCAGCATCGGCACGCTGCGGCTCACCCAGTAGTCACAAGGCGCCCGAGGGCGACAGCGCGTGGATCGGACCGAGCGCGCATTGCTGGATCAGCAGCGCGACCAGGCCCGACCAGCCGGTTTGATGCGAGGCGCCGAGGCCCCGGCCCGTATCGCCGTGGTAGTACTCGTAGCAGAGCACGTGGTCGCGGAAATGCGGGTCCTCCTGCTCCAGCCTGCTCGTCGCCTGGAACGGGCGCGTCCCGTCCGGCCCGCGGGTCGAGAGCGCGATCATGCGGTTCGCCAGCTCGTCGGCGATCTCCTGAAGCGACAGGAAGGTCCCTGAGCCGGTCGGGGCCTCAACCCGGAAGTCGGGCCCGTAATAGCGGTGGAACCGGCGCAGGCTGTCGATCAGCAGGTAGTTGATCGGCAGCCAGATCGGCCCGCGCCAGTTCGAGTTCCCGCCGAACAGCCGCGTCCGCGACTCGGCCGGCTCGTAGGGCAGGGTCAGGTCGGCCCCGTCCCAGGCGAAGTGGAACGGCGTGCGCTCGTAGACCTTAGACACCCCGCGGATGCCGTGCGGCGACAGGAACTCGCCCTCGTCGAGCATCCGCCGCAGCAGCGCCTTGAGGCGATGGCCGCGCAGCAGCGACAGCAGGGCCGTGCCGCCTTCGCCCGGCTCCTGCCAGCGCGAGACCAGGGATGCGAGGTCGGGCCGGTTCTCCAGGAAGAAGCGCAGCCGCTTCTGCAGCCCGGGCAGCTTCACGAGGTCGGTCTCGCGCAGTACGGCGACCGCGCAGATCGGGATCAACCCGACGAGGGTGCGGGCGCGGATCGGGATGCGCTCGCCGCCCGGCGTCTCGATCACGTCGTAGAAGAACTGGTCGGTTTCATCCCAGAGGCCGCCCCTGCGCGCGGCGGCATCGGCGATCAGCAGGAAATGCTCGAAGAACTTTTCCGCCATGTCCTCGTAGGCGGGATCGCGCAGCGCAAGCTCCACCGCGATCCGCATCAGCTCGAGCGCGTTCATCGCCATCCAGGCGGTCGCGTCCGACTGCGTCAGCGCCCCGCCCGCGATCGGCTTCGAGCGGTCGAACAGGCCGATGTTGTCGAGCCCGAGGAAGCCACCCTGGAACAGGTTGCGCCCGGATGCGTCCTTGCGGTTCACCCACCAGGTGAAGTTCATCGTCAGCTTGTTGAACACCCGGAGAAGGAAGTCGTGGTCCGGCCGCCCGGTCAGCGCCTGGTCGAGGGAGAACACCCGCCACGCGGCGAAGGCGTGCAGCGGCGGATTGGCATCGGAGAAGTTCCACTCGTAGGCCGGCACCTCGGCATTGGGGTGGCCGTAGGCGTCGTCGAGCAGCAGCAGGATCTGCCCCTTGGCGAAATCGGGGTCGATCGTCGCGAAGACGAGGCTCTGGAGCGCGAGGTCCCAGGAGGCGAACCACGGGTATTCCCAGGCATCCGGCATCGAGATGATGTCGTGCGCCCGCACGTGGCGCCAATCGGCGTTGCGGCCGGCCTTGCGCGCCTCGGGCGGGGCCGGCTGGGCCGGGTCGCCGTCGAGCCACTCGCGCACGTCGTAATGGTAGAGCTGCTTCGACCACAGCATCCCGGCCAGGGCCTGGCGCTGGACCGCCCGGCGGTCGGCATCCGCGATGTCGGCCTGCAACGCGGCGTAGAATGCGTCGGCCTCGGCGATGCGGGCGGAAAACACCGCGTCGAAGTCGGCGAAGGCGTCGCCGGACGCCTCCGCGATGCGGAAGCGCAGGCGCACGCTTTGCTCGCCGCCCGGCGCGATGGTCAGCCGGTGCACGCCGGCGCATTTGGTGCCGGACCGGTCAGGATTGACCGCGTCCATCTCCCCGTCGACCACGCGACGGCCGATCCCGTCCTTCGGGTATCCGGATTGCGGCGCGCCGAACAGGCGGTGGGCGTTGGTCTCGTTCTCGCAGAACAGCCATTCCGGTGCCCCGTCGGCATGGAGCCGCATCGCCGGCATGGCATGGTGGACGGCGAGCACGGTGCCGTCGGCGGCGAGCCGCAGGTCGGGGCGCGGGCCGTTCGCCCACGACCACGTGTTGCGCGAGAACAGCTGCGGCAGCAGCGCCAGCGTCGCTTCATCCGGGCCGCGGTTGATTGCGGTCACCCGCATCAGCACGTCGTCGGGCCCCGCCTTGGCGTACTCGATGGTGACGTCGCAGTAGCGGCCCGCGTCGAACAGGCCGGTATCGATCAGCTCGAACTCGCGGTCGTCAAGGCCGCGGCGCGCGTTCTCCTCGGTCAGGCGATAATACGGAAACGCGTCGTGCGGGTACTTGTACAGCATCCGCATGTAAGCGTGGGTCGGGACGCCGTCGAGGTAGTAGTACAGCTCCTTGACGTCTTCGCCGTGATTGCCCTCGGCATTGGTCAGGCCGAACAGGCGTTCCTTGAGGATCGGGTCGCAGCCGTTCCATAGGGCGAGCGACAGGCACCAGTTCAGGTCCTTGTCGGCGAAGCCGCCGATGCCGTCCTCGCCCCAGCGATAGGCGCGCGAGCGGGCATGGTCGTGGGGCAGGTAGTCCCAGGCCTCTCCGTCGGCGCTGTAATCCTCCCGCACCGTGCCCCATTGCCGATCGCTGAGATACGGCCCCCACAGGCGCCAGGCGGGGTCGGTCCGGGTCTCGGCGAGGCGCCCTCCCTCGACGGTCTCGAAGATGCGCGGCGGTCGATGGGTGTGGGACACGTCGAGAATCCCTCGCTTCACGTTCGTCGGATCGAGCCGGGCCTGCGGACCGCGCGCAGGTCGGAGCGGTTTCATGAGCGGCGCCGTCCTGCAAGGCTCGCGCCCCGCATCGGACGCGGGGGCTGGTCACGCCGCGTGCGCTGGTTCACACCGCGTCCGGTCATCCGCGCAGCCTGATGGAGCAACCCGGTTTGGACACGGTATCCCTCGCCCCGCACGCCCACCAAGTCCTCGAGGACGCGACGCTGCCGGAATGGCCGAACCATTATCGCGGCAAGGTGCGCGACAACTACGACCTGCCGGACGGGCGCCGCATCCTGATCAGCAGCGACCGGATCAGCGCCTTCGATCGGGCGCTCGCCGCGATCCCCTTCAAGGGCCAGGTGCTGACGCAGACCGCCCGCTACTGGTTCGAGGCGACCGCCGACCTCTGCCCGAACCACGTCCTCGCCTATCCCGACCCGAACGTGCTCGTCGGGCAACGCCTCGACATCCTGCCGGTGGAGATCGTGGTGCGGGGCTACCTCGCCGGCAGCACCGCGACCTCGATCCTGACGCAGTACAAGGCCGGCGCGCGCACGATGTACGGCCATACCCTGCCGGACGGGATGCGCCCGAACGAGCGGCTGCCGCAGGCGATCATCACCCCGACCACCAAGGCCGCCGACGGCGCCCACGACGCGCCGCTGACCGCCGACGCGATCCTCGACCAGGGCCTGCTCACGCCGGCGCAGTGGCGGACCGTGTCGGAGACGGCGCTCGCGCTGTTCGCCCGTGGCCAGGACCTCGCGGCGCGGCGCGGGCTGATCCTCGCCGACACCAAGTACGAGTTCGGCACCGACGCCGACGGCCGCATCGTGCTCGCCGACGAGATCCACACTCCCGACAGCAGCCGCTACTGGTTCGCGAAGACCTATCCCGAGCGCTTCGCCGCCGGCGCGGCCCCGGAGAGCTTCGACAAGGATTTCATCCGCAACTGGGTGGTGGCGCGCTGCGACCCCTACAACGACCCGATCCCGGAAATCCCGGCCGAGATCGTGCTGGAGACGGCGGCCGTCTACATCAACGCCTACGAGACGATCACCGGCGCCACGTTCACCCTGCCGGACCCGGCCGAGGTCCCGCTCGACCGCATCCGCCAGAACCTGAAGGCGTATCTGACTTAGGAGGTCGGATCGAACCGGAAGGTCGGGTGCGTTTCCCCTCCCGCAAAGGAGGGAGGGAAGACCGCGCCGCCATCACGCCGAGATCACGATCTTCGCGGTCAGCCCGCGGCTGCGAAGCGCGTTGCGGCAATCGACGACGATCCAGGCGCTCCCGCAGATCGCGGGGTAATCGACCGCGTCGTGGTCGGTCACGATCAGCACGACGTCGAACGACGCCAGCGTCCCGTCCGTCAGCGCGACCGATCTCGCGCCCTGTAGCGTCCTGTATTCCCGCGTCGCGGGAACCGCGGGCACGAACGGATCGTGGTAGGCGACCCGCGCGCCGCGCGCCTCCAGCATCGACCAGAGCCTGAGCGCCGGGCTCTCGCGGATGTCGGAGATGTTCTTCTTGTAGGCCAGGCCGACGATGAGGATCCGGCTGCCCGACAGGCCGCGTCCGGCGTGGGTGTCGAGGGCGCGGATCAGCTTGTCGAGCACGAAGCCCGGCATCTGCTGGTTGATCTCGCCGGCGAGCTCGATGAACTTCGTCGCGATCCCGAACTCGCGCGCCTTCCACGTCAGGTAGAACGGATCGATCGGGATGCAGTGCCCGCCGAGGCCGGGGCCCGGATAAAACGGGGTGAAGCCGAACGGCTTGGTCTTGGCCGCCTCGATGACCTCCCAGACGTCGATCCCCATCGCGTCGAAGATCACCTTCAGCTCGTTGACCAGGGCGATGTTGACGGCGCGGAAGATGTTCTCGGTGAGCTTCGTCGCCTCCGCCGTCGCGGTGGACGACACCATCACCGTGCGGGCGACGAACGGCGCATAGAGCGCCTCGGCGAGCCGCGCCGCCGCGGGGCCGTCGCCGCCGACGATCTTCGGGATCGTCGCGGTGCTGAAGGCGCGGTTGCCGGGATCCTCGCGCTCGGGCGAGAAGGCGAGGAAGAAGTCCGATCCGCTGCGATAGCCGGTGAGCGCCTCGAGCAGCGGTCGCACGACCTGATCGGTCGTTCCCGGCCAGGTGGTGGATTCGAGCACGACCAGCTGCCCCGGCCGCAAGCGCTTCGCGATCTCCTGCGTGGTCGTGCGCACAAACGACAGGTCGGGCTCGCGCTGCCGGGTGAGCGGCGTCGGAACGCAGATCAGGATCGCGTCGACCTGCGCCAGACCGTCGAAATCGGTCGTGGCGCGGAAGCGGCCGCTTCCCGCCATCGCCGCCACCGCCGGCGCCGGAATGTGCTCAAGATAGGTCTCGCCGCGCATCAGCATCGCCGGCTTGTCGGCGTCGATGTCGAAGCCGACGACGGCGAAGCCGGCCTCCGTCGCCGCGAGGCAGAGCGGCAGGCCGACATAGCCGAGCCCGACGACCCCGATGGTGGCGGCGCAGCGCTCGAAGCGCGCGGCGATCGCGTCGATCGAGACGTGGGGGCCGGCGGCTGGGTCTTCGGTCATCGCATGCGTTCCAGCGCCGGGCTCGTCGCAGCGGCCCGGCGATCGTGTCTTACCCGGTCCGCGGCCTCAGGCCAGGGCGTCGGCATCCGCAGGGCGGTTTTCCTGACGTACAGATGGCAATGCCCTTGCCGGTCTTGACCCGTCTTGGCGCCTATGAGTTATGGCCCCCATTCGAGAGTAGAGGCGGCCATGGCAGAAGATCACACCATCACGAAGGCACTTGCGGAAATCAGCCAGCGCCGTGATCTCCTTCAGGCCGAGTACGAGCGGATCGGGACCGAGCTGGCAAAGCTGCAGATGGCCGAAGGGGCGCTGCGGTCGATCGTCGACAACACGCCGCTCGATGCCGCCGTGTCGCTCGGCGACGGCCCGGCGCTGGAACGCATGCGATGACCGAAGACCCAGCCGCCGGCCCCCACGTCTCGATCGACGCGATCGCCGCGCGCT
>NZ_VRUV01000203.1:0-7815 GCF_008039455.1 Methylobacterium sp. WL116 | reverse complement strand
GAGGTCGCCGGTGCCGCCGGTGACGCGCGAGAGCGTGCCGTCGCCCTGCCCCTGCATCTGCGCGAGCACCCGCTCCACCGGCCCGCCCGGGGCAAACTGCACGATGGTGAAGGTGATCAGCATGATCCCGAACAGGGTCGGGATCATCAGGCCGATGCGGCGCAGGATGTAGCCGAGCAACGAAGGTGTCTCCTGTGTCGCCGACGCCCCGAGGGCCGGGGCTCGGCGGTCCGGCGCCGCGCGTCAGTTCCGGCCGATCCGCTTGGCCTTGTCGGCGTCGAACCACCACACGGCCGGGGCGCCGAGATCGTATTTCGGGCCCTCCGCCGGATGGCCGTAGACGTCCCAGAGCGCGAGCTTGTGCGTGCCGGCATACCACATCGGCACCCAGTAGCGCCCGGCGCGCAGCACCCGGTCCAGCGCCCGGCACGCGGCGTTCAGGGCGTCGCGGGATTTCGCGTCGGCGATGGCGGTGAGCAGCGCGTCGATCGCCGGGTTCGCGATGCCCGACAGGTTGTTGGAGCCCGCCGTGGCGGCCGAGCGCGAGCCGTAGGTCTCGCGCAGCTCCGCCCCGGGCGTGACGCCGCTGGCGTAGCGCCGCGAGGTCATGTCTAAGTCGAAGTCCTTGAGACGCGACTGGTATTGCGAGGCGTCGACCGTGCGGATCGTCGCCTTGATCCCGAGCAGGCCGAGGTTGCGGATCAAGGGATGGGTATGCGGCTCCAGCGCCGGGCTCGAATCGAGGAACTCGATCTCGAACGGCTTGCCGCCGGGCAGCGTGAGCAGGCCGCCGTCGCGGGTGCAGCCGGCCTCGCGCAGCAGCGCGTCGGCCCGCCGCAGCAGCGTGCGGTCCTGCCCCGACCCGTCCGAGACCGGCGGCGTCCACGGCTCGCCGAACACCTCCGCCGGCAGGTCCTTGCGCAGGGGCTCGAGCAGCGCCAGCTCGTCCGGGGACGGCGTGCCGGTCGCCTTCAGGACGGAGTTCTCGAAGAACGAGTCCGTGCGCGTGTAGGCGCCGAACATGATGTTCTTGTTCGTCCACTCGAAGTCGAAACACAGGCCGATCGCCTCGCGCACCCGCGGATCGCGGAACTGGGGCCGGCGGGTGTTGATCCACCAGCCCTGCGTGCCGGAGGGACGGGCATCCGGCACGGTGGTGCGCACTACGCGGCCCTCTGTCGCCGCCGGGAAGTCGTAGCCGGTGGCCCAGACCCGCGCGGTGAACTCCTCGCGGAAGGTGAAGGCGCCGCCCTTGAACGCCTCGAAGGCGACGTTGCGATCGCGGAAATACTCGTACCGGATCGCATCGAAGTTGTTCTGCCCGACCATCACCGGAAGGTCCGAGGCCCAGTAGTCGCGCACCCGCTCGAACTCGATCGCGCGGCCGACATCGACGCGGCCGACCTGGTACGGCCCCGAGCCGAGCGGCGGCTCGAGGCTGGAGGCCGCGAAGTCGCGCTTGGCGTAGTAGGCCGCCGAGAAGATCGGCAGCTGCGCCACGGCGAGCGGTAGGTCGCGGGCGCGGCCGGGGGCGAAGCGGACGACGACGGTCTCGTCGTCGAGCGCCCGCGTATCCGTCATGTCCCGGATCACCTCCGAGATTTCCGGGTGGCCCTTCTCGCGCAGCAGCGTGAGGCTGAAGGCGACGTCCTTCGCGGTCAGCTTGGAGCCGTCGTGGAACCGCGCCTGCGGGCGCAGGGCGAAGGTGTAGGCCAGCCCGTCCTCGGACACCGTCACCGTGCGCGCCACGAGGCCGTAGAGCGCGTCCGGCTCGTCCAGCGCCCGCACCATCAGGCTGTCGAAGGTGAGGTTCATGCCGGCGGCCCCCTCCCCCTGCAGCACGTAGGCGTTCAGGGTGTTGAAGGTGTCGGGCGCCTGGTTTCCGAAGGTCTGGCTCAGCTGCGACGAGAAGCGGCCGCCCTTGGGCGCCATCGGGTTCACGTAGTCGAAGCGCTGGAAGTCCTTGGGGTATTTCAGCTCGCCGAAGCTCGACAGGCCGTGCGAAGCTTGGCTTTCCGCGGCCGCCGCGCGGGGAAGGGCCACGCCGGCCGTCAGCGCGCCCGCGCCGAGGACCAGGGTGCGGCGGGAGACGCCGCTCAACGCGGCGCCCCGGTCTTGGCGGCCGCCGCCGCGTCGTACCACCAGGTCGTCGGGAAGCCGGACGAGCCGTAGAGCGGCAGCACGGCGGGGTGCGCGAAGCGGTTCCAGCGCACCGTCCGCGAGACGTTCGAGGCCCATTGCGGCACGACGAACTCGTGGGCGAGCAGCACCCGGTCGAGGGCGTGGGTCGCCGTCAGGACGCCCGGTCGGTCCTTGGCGAAGATCACCGTCTCGATCAGCGCGTCGATCGCGGGATCCTTGATGCCGATGAGGTTGCGCGAGCCCGGCTTGTCGGCGGAGGCCGAGCCCCAGAACTCGCGCTGCTCGTTGCCGGGGGAAAGCGACTCCGGCCAGGAGCCGGTGGTGACGTCGAACTCGAAGTTGCGCATCCGGTTCTGGTACTGCGCCTGGTCGATCACCCGCAGGGTGGTGCCGATGCCGATGAGCTTCAGCTGCGCCGAGAACGGCAGGATCACCCGCTCGAAGGTGTTCTGGAACTCGAGGAACTCGACGGTGAGCGGCTCGCCCGTGGCCTTGTTCACCATCCGGCCGTCGCGCTGCTCGTAGCCGGCCTCGCGCAGCAGGCGCACCGCCTCGCGCAGGTTCGTGCGCACGGCTTCGGGCGTGTCGCTCACGGGGTTCTTGTAGGGCGCGGTGAAGACGGAGGGCGGCACCTTGTCCTTCACCGTCTCCAGCAGCGCCTTCTCCTCGCCCTCGGGAAGGCCGGAGGCGGCGAGCTCGGAGCCGTAGAAGTACGAGTCGATGCGCTTGTAGAGGCCGTAGAACAGGGCCCGGTTCATCTCCTCGAAGTTCATCGCGAGGTTGAAGGCGCGCCGCACCCGCGGGTCCTTGAACTTGTCCCTGCGCGTGTTGAAGATGAACGCCTGCATGTTGCCGTTGCCGCGATCGGGGAAGGCCTCCTTGATCAGGCGCCCGTCCTTCACCGCGGGGACGTCGTCGTAGGCGGTGGCCCAGTTGCGGGCGATGTTCTCGACGCGGAAATCGTAGAGGTCGCCCTTCAGCGCCTCCACGAGCACCGTCCCGTCGCGAAAGTACTCGTAGCGCTGGGTACCGAAGTTGTTGCGCCCCGCATTCACGGGCAGGTCCTTGCCCCAGTAGTCGGCGACGCGGACGTAGGTCGCCGAGCGGCCGGGATCGAATTTTTCCAGCTTGTACGGGCCGGAGCCGAGCGGCGGCTCCAGCGTCGTCTCCGTGACGTTGCGCGGGCGCCCCTGCGCATCCTTGCCCGTCCACCAGTGCTTGGGCAGCACGCGCAGCTGCCCGATCACCTGCGGCAGCTCGCGGTTGCCGGTCTCGGAGAAGGTGAAGGTCACCTCGCGCGGGCCCGTGGCCTCGGCCTTGGCCACGGTCTGGTAGTAGGCGGCGTAGAACGGGCTGCTCGCCTTGAAGGTCTCGAACGACCAGACCACGTCCTCGGGGGTGATCGCGACGCCGTCGTGCCACTTCGCGGCCTCGCGCAGGCGGTAGGTCACCGAGCCGAGGTCGGGCGCGACGCGCAGCGCCTCGGCGAGCAGCCCGTAGGAGGTGAAGGGCTCGTCCAGCGACTCGGTGGTGAGCGTGTCGTAGAGCAGCGCGATCCCGCCCTCCAGGTCGCCCTTCAGGCCCGAGACCACGAGGTTGAAGTTGTCGAACCCGCCCTGCGCCCCGAGGCGCACGAGACCACCCTTGGGGGCTGCCGGGTCGGCGTAGTCGAAATGCTTGAAGTCCGGGCCGTATTTCGGCTGGCCCATCAGCGTCACCGCGTGCACCCAGCCGGCACCCGCCGCCGGCGGCGCCGGCTCGGATTGCGCGCCCGCGGGTCCTGCGAGGCAGGCGAACGCCAGGGCGGCGGCCAAGGTGCCTGCGAACAATCGTCCGATCACGGGATGCGCTGTCACGAGGGGGCAGTCTCCGGTTCGTCGGTCATCGGCCGTTCGGCGGGCCGTTCCCGCCTGCTTAGGACGGACCGCACCGCCACGCCAACCCGGCGCGTCCGCGCACGCCCTGCCGGCCCGGCGACAACCCGACGGCCTCCGGCGCGTTGGAGCCGATCAGGACAGGAACACCGATGCCGAGCATCCGCCACGACACCATCCCGCTGAACGGCCTCGACATGCACGTCGCCAGGCTCGGCAGCGGCCCGCCGCTGCTGCTGCTTCACGGCTGGCCGGAATTCTGGCTGACCTGGGAGCCGGTGATGGCGCGGCTGTCGGACCGCTTCACCTGCATCGCGCCGGACCTGCGCGGCTTCGGCGCGACCGGGAAGCCCGATGCGGCGCCGAACGACGGGGTCGGCGTCAAGGTCCACGCGCAGGACATCCTCGCCCTCCTAGACGCGCTCGGCGTCGCCCGCGTCGGCGTGGTCTCGCACGACGTCGGCGCCTACGTCGCGCAGGGGCTCGGGCACATGGCGCCGGAGCGGCTGCGGAAGCTGTTCTTCTTCGACTGCCCCTACGGCGGCATCGGCCCGCGCCTCGGCGCGCCCGAGAAGCTGCGCGAGATCTGGTACCAGTCCTTCCACCTGATGCCCTACGCGGCCGATCTCGTCGGCTCGTCGCGGGAGGCCTGCCGGACCTATATCGGCGGCATCCTGCGGCACTGGTCCGGCCCGAACCCGCACGCCTTCGACGACGTGCTCGACGCCTTCGTCGACAACTTCCTCGCGCCCGGCAACCTGCAGGGCGGGTTCGACTGGTATCTCAGCCAGAACGAAGGGCGGCTCGCGATGATCCGCGGCGAGGCGCCCGCGCCGAAGCCCATCGCGGTCCCGACCTGCATCCGCTGGGGCGATTCCTCGCCGCTCTTCCCCTACGCCTGGACCGACCGCCTGTCGGACTACTTCACCGACCTCGACCTCGCGCCGTTCCCCGGCGCGGCGCACTTTCCGCATCGGGAGAAGCCCGACGCGGCAGCGGCCGAGATCGCGCGGTTCTTTTCGGATCTGCGCGGCTGAGCGGCTGCTGAGGTGATCTTCGGCGCGAGCAGGAGTGAAGCCACCGCCTCTTCCCTCCCCCCTCTGCGGGGGAGGGTGGCCCGCGAAGCGGGTCGGGAGAGGGGAGCGCGTTGTCCGGATATGGCGCTCCCCTCACCCGACCCTCGCTGACGCGAGGCTCACCCTCCCCCGCAGAGGGGGGAGGGAAACGCGCTGATGCTTCGATATCGACGCGAGAACTCGTCGCCTACGCCGCCCGCCCGCGCCGGCCTTCCACCAGCCACATCGCCAGCACGGCCGCGGCCAGCAACGCCAGGGCTGCCAGCCCGAGCGCCAGGGGATACACCTCGACGCCGCGGATCACCGCGCTGTCGCTCGGGCGGAAGCCGATCCAGTCGGCGCCGGAGAGGCGGCCGCCGCGCACGCTCTGGAGGCGGGGCACCGCGACGGCCCCCGACGCGTCCGCCACCCGCCGGATCGAGCCGCCGGAGGCGTCGGCCACCGGCTTCAGGCGCTCGGTATCGCTGAACACGTCGGCGAGCTCGCGCGGGTTCGGCGGGCCGACGCTGACGAAGGCGGCCAGCGTGCCCGAGCGCAGGGTGTGCAGGCCGAGCTCGGCCGCCTCGAAGGTCGCGCCGAACAGTCCCGGCTCCGAGGGCTTCAGGGTCAGGGTGCTCACCTTGCCGGTCGGGCTCGTGACGGTGACCGGATCGGTCGCCTCCGCCATGGTCTGGCGCTCGACGCGGACCTCGCGGCCGCGCCCGGTCATCTGCGCGCGCAGCGCTTCCTCCTCGAGCGCCGGCTCCTTCATCAGCCAGTGCGCGAGGCGGCGCAGCAGGTCGAGATAGGGGCCGCCATCCTGGTAGCCGCGCGCCCAGAGCCAGGCGTGATCGGACAGCATCAAGGCGACGCGGCCCTTCTCTTCACGCGAGAGCGCGAGCAGCGGCAGGTTCTCGGCGCCCGACAGCAGCGGCTGGTTGCCGGCCCGCGGCTGCGCCGCGACGATGCGGAGCCAGTCGCCCCAGGCCGGCGGCGTGGCGTCGCCCCCGGGCAGCGCCCGCGTCACCGGATGGCGGTTGCCGGTGGCCGTCGCCGTCGGCTTGTAGGGCTGCTCGACGACCCGCCCGTTCGGGTCGCCCGGCAGGATGCCGGCGAGCCGGGTGCGCGCGAGGCTCGCCGGGCCGGCGAATTCCGGGCCCGCCGCGATCAGCAGCGCGCCGCCCTCGCGGACGTAGCGGGTGATGTTGTCGAAGTAGGCCGAGGGCAGCACGCTCTGGTTGGCGTAGCGATCGAAGATGATCAGGTCGAAGTCCTTGATCTTCTGAACGAACAGCTCGCGCGTCGGGAAGGCGATCAGCGAAAGCTCGGAAATCGGCGTGCCGTCCTGCTTCTCCGGCGGGCGCAGGATGGTGAAGTGCACCAGGTCGACGTTGGCGTCGGACTTCAGCAGGTTGCGCCAGGTGCGCTCGCCCTGGTGCGGCTCGCCGGAGACCAGCAGCACGCGCAGCTTCTCGCGGATCCCCTCGATCGGCAGCACGGCGCGATTGTTGACCGTGGTCAGCTCGCCCGGCAACGGCTCGACCTCGATCTCGACGACGTTCGGGCCGCCGTGCTCGATCTTGACCGTGAGGTCGAAGGGCTTGTCCGTCGGCACGGTGCGCCGCCCGATCTCCTCGCCGTCGCGGCGCAGGGCGACGACGGCCGAGCCGGTGCCGCCGCGCTCCATCACCTCGGCCCGGATCGTCAGGTCCTTGCCGACGATGCCGAAGCGCGGCGCCTCCAGCAGCTTGATCTGCCGGTCGCGCTCGTCCGGGTGGCCGGTGACGAGCACGTGCAGCGGCGCCTTGATGCCGAGCGCGGCGAGCGAGGCCGGGATGTCGTGGACCACGCCGTCGGTGAGCATGACGACGCCGGCCAGCCGCTCCGGCGGCACGTCGGCGAGCGCCTGCCCGAGCGCGGTGAACAGCTTGGTGCCATCGTCGCCGGCGGCGTCCGGCACGTCGATGAAGCGCGGCTCGATGTTGGCCAGCGCGCCGAAGCGGCGCTGCAGCTCTGACCGGACCTGGTCGGTTACCGCCGGCCGATCGCCGAGCGCCTGCGACCCGGACCGGTCGACGATCACCGCGGCGATGTCCTTCACCGGCTCGCGATCCTCGCGCACCAGCGCGGGGTTGGCCAAGGCCGCGAGCACCAGGCCGAGCGCCAGCGCCCGGAGGATCGCCGTGCGGCCGCGCGCCAGCAAGGCGAGGACCGCGAACAGCACCACAACGACGGCGAGCACCGCGAGCACCGGCCAGGGCAGCAGCGGCGTGAAGCTGAGGCTCAGCATGGGGTGAGAGCCTTGTGTCCTGGGCGCGCGCGCCGCGCATGCTCCCTCCCCCCTCTGCGGGGGAGGGTGGGCCTCGCATCAGCGAGGGTTGGGAGAGGGAAGCGCCGTATCCGGCACCGTCGCTCCCCTCTCCCCCCCTGCTCCGCAGGGTACCCTCCCCCGCCGAGGGGGGAGGGAGAAGAGCTGGCCTGAACGCGAAGAGATCTCACTGTCCCAGCCGCTCCAGCAGGGCCGGCACGTGGACCTGGTCCGCCTTGTAGTTGCCGGTCAGCGTGTACATCACGATGTTGACGCCGCCGCGGAACGCCATCTCGCGTTGGCGCTGGTCGCCGCCGACCACCGGGTAGAGCGGGTCGCCGCGGCGGTCGATCGCCCAGGCGGCGGCGAGGTCGTTGCCGGTGATGACGATCGGGCTGACGCCGTCCCCCGCCCGCGCCGGGCGGCGCTCGGTGCC
>NZ_VRUV01000202.1:0-7816 GCF_008039455.1 Methylobacterium sp. WL116 | reverse complement strand
TAGACTTCCACGGCAAACATCCTGGGCCCCTCCCGAAAGAGAAGCCTCTCCACTGGCCGGCTTTTACCCCGGCCGCATCAGCACCCCGCCGACGCTCCAGTGGATGGTTTTGTCACCGCCCTACACACATTGCAGGGTTATCTCTCGCACCTGCTCCCGCTTCCGCTGCGCAGATTGGGATCGCCGCCATCCCTGAGACGGCACCGGCAGTCGAGCCTGTACAGTTTGGCTACGGCTATGGACGCGGTGGTTACGGCCGTGGTGGTTACGGTCGGGGCTACCGTGGTGGCTACGGTTATGGTGGACGTGGCTACGGCGGACCGCGCTTCGGCCGGGGCTATGGCGGTTATGGCCGCGGCTACGGCAGGGGCCGCGGCTACGGCTACGGCCGTCGAAGCTTCTACTGACCGATCCAAGCTCTCCGCTGAAATGCGGAGCGCCCCTCATGATCTCGGTCAACCAGCTATCCAAACTAACGCCAGCACGCACATCAGGAAGGCCGCGGAGGTAGCGAGCACGGCCGTGACCTCGCGGTGATCGAGGAGGGCGATGCGGACGGTGGCGATCATGGCAGCAGGCTGGATGAGTGGTGGGGCCAATCACCATAATTGCCGAAGCTTGTCTATTCGGTGTCTCGAAAGCGGTACTTTTGGCGAAACCCGAACCTGTCGCTCCACGGCAACATTATCGACCCGCGACACGCTGCCCAGCCATATGCTTTAACGGAACGGTTCACCACCGCCGCGCTTATTCTCTCGATGGGTCCGGAGGGGCGCGATGAAGGTGTTTCAGGTCAGGCAGCGTGCAACCGGTGCCATCCTTTGGACCGGCTCGGCATTGAATGAGATCGCAGCCCTTGACGCGATGGCGCATGAGGCGGGGTACTATGATCACTCAGACATCCCGGAGACAGTTAGCGGCGGTGGCTTGGCTGTCGAGGTGGTGAAGGTCTGAAGCCTTCTCTGTAATCGCTCGCCCGATTTGGATCTCTACTACCATCAGCCTGTAGGCGCTGTCGTACTGATAGGGAGCATCCCGACTATGACCGACCCGAAGCGCACCGAGACTGATCCCGCTGAAACGCCGCCTGGCGAGCGATCCTACGGAGATCTTCCGTCAAGCGGCAGGTCACAGGGTTCTTTGTCGACCGGTGCTACGGAGCCGAGCGATATTGGGACGCCGCGGAATGACGAAGGATCCACTGGGCATGAGGCATTCGATAAGGCACGAGCGGAAACACAGCAGCGGGAATAAACTTTCTGCAAGCGTCGGGTGACCAGCCGTGGGGCAGTCTATCAGCCACTCCGCAGCATCAGTCCTAACCGTGGTTCGGCTTCTTCCAACCACGCATCACCCCCTGTCAGAATTGCTGCCAACTCGGCCTGCAATTCGTCCACTCGGGCGCGCATCTCACCTACAGCCTCGACGTTGCTAGGCATAATCGACAGTGAGATCGCCTAGCTCATCCTTGAGGCAAGCATGAATACGCCGAAGCCAAAGCTGGGCCTCCGCTTCAGCTGCCTTCGCCGTCTCAGCCTGCTGCTCCGCGAGTTTGGCCCTTGCCTCCGATAGGCGAGCAAGTTCGTCGGCCTGATTGGCTCGCAGAATGGCTACTGCTGCGGTCGCCTCGGCAGCCTCCGCACGCCGTTCGGCATCCTCGGCCTGCTTGACACTCCGTTGGATGATCGACTGCGAGTGACGCGACACTTCCTGAGCAAAATCACGTGCCTGGCGAACACGGGCTCCAACATCTCGGATCAGGTCAATCGCTGCAGGCCAATCGACCGCATTTGGTTCGCCTCGGGCCTCCTGTGGGACAGGTACACCAGGCTCGGTGAAGAGCGGTACGATCTTGTCGTCCAACAACGCCTCGGCGGCCCATTTGGTGCTGGTGCGCCAAGCGTCGTTCGGTTCAGGATCATGCCCGTCCGGGTGTGCATCGACGGCACGGGGCTGAGCAGCAGCCGACATCAAGCCCCTCCCTTAGCTCCTGGTTCAACACCGAACTCCCTCGCAACCGTATCGTAGACACGAGATAGCCACTCCTCCGCAATCCGTGCTCGCTCCTCGGCGGCTTTCACCTTTTCGTCGGCGGCCTTGAGCAAGACATCAGCACGACTCTGGACATCGGCGGTGCGTGCCTCAGCAGCACGGACCCGCTCGGCAGCGTTTCGAATATCTTCCCGCGCGTGATCCAGCAGTTCCCGTACGCGCAGCTCCTGTTCCTGCGCCTGTGCCTCGACCTCGCGGGCATGATTGGCTGCATGACGAACGCGTTCGATCAGCGCGGACCAGTCACGGGCCGAGGAGCGCGGTGCTGATGATAACGGCTCATCCAGGTTGCCGGCGGGCTCAACGAGCCGCACCACCTTGCTCTGATGCGTCACAGAGACCGGATCGTCCGCGGGAACATCCAGAGAAGACAAGCCCTGCCAGAGGTATTTTTTGGCCTGGTCCATGAAGCTGCTCTCTGCGGATGGCGAGGCCTTATTAGATCGAAGGCCATCGATTAACGCTTTGTTCGGATTAGTTATCATCCCCATTGCGGATGGGGAGTCATCTTTCGCTAGGGCTGCCGGAAAGGGCGATGGTGTTTCCAAGAGAGCACAGTCGGCGATTGTGCCCCTCTGAGACCGCCTTGCTCCCGTTATGTTGTTTTATGATCCCCTTGATTGAATTTACGTCTTCCCGCATCAATTGCCTCCACGCGGGATCGTATCCCTTGCAAAATTGCGATGCGATATCGCACTTTCTAGAGCTTCAACGGAAGTGCGCAACACGCCAACAACCGACCCGGGGATCAGCAAATGCTGCGCGTGCTGTTGTCTGACAGCTAATGAATGACTGCCGTGGGGATGCGCCAAAAGCGATCCCCAGGGCTGCCATGAGCCGAAGGGCGAGCGTATCAACCGTCAGATTTGAACCAAGTGATGGATCATGAGGTTCGCGGAAGTTTAGCTAACGACCTTAGATCAGAAATCACTCATCGCCGCTATTCGACATGCTCTTGTAGAGCAGGATCAACTCCGATCAGCCGAACGCCCAGACCATTGCCCTTTGAAAGGTCTGTCGTCACACCAGCTTCACCCAAGGCACGCTCGATCGCCTCAAGTGTAGCGTGGTGAGGATCGCGTGCGCCGCGCTCGAAATCCACGAGGGTACGCAGGCCGATCCTCGCGGCAGTAGCCAACTGCTCACGGCTCCAATCCAGCAAGGCGCGCGCCGCGCGACACTGCGCAGGAGTGATCATGGCAGCGAACAGGTCGCACTTTTCATGCGCATAAGAATTGACATATATCGCGCAATACCGCACTAATGATGTGCATCTAACCACTTTCATGTGGACATGCAACGCCGATCATCAGGCCAGTCGGTTTACAAGTTCGCCTACGGATCAACATTGCCGGACGAAGGACCCATCTAAATGTCCCGCCACGCTCCTCAGGTCACACGTGCAGACATCGCTCGCGCGATACGTGCGGGCCAGGACAACCATGATGGGTAGGGCGCTACACATCCCCGACGCATCGGAGATTACCGACGAGACGCCGCTGCGGCTCGATGTGGCCGCGGCACTCGCCTACCCGGGCGGCGGCATGACCGCTTCCGGCCTGCGCACGGAAAAGGCTCGCGGGCGGCTAGCCGTCGAGCGCGTCGCTGGCCGCGATTGGACGACCCTCGGCGCCATCGCGAGAATGAGAGAGCTATGCCGCGTCAACGCAAACCCGCCCCACTCTGGCTACGACCTGAGCGGAAGCGGAGCGGCAAGGTCGCGTCACGAGCGGCCTGGCTCATCCTCGACGGAGGCAAGCAGTACCCCACAGGATGCTTTGAGGGCGATTTTGCAGCAGCCGAACGCGCTCTCGCAGAGCACAACATCGCCAAGCATACCCCGTCGCGGTCGCTTCGGGACCTCGAAGCAATCCCAGTCGCGGACGTGCTGATCTTGTACCTTGAGGCGCGGCGACGCTTGATCGAAGCGTCCGACCCGATCGGCTATCGCCGGCTGAAGGGACGGATCGGCCGGCTGAACGAGTTCTTCGGTGGCAAACGCCTGTCCGATATCAAAGGGCCGCTGTGCCGCGACTATGTCGTTGCCAGGAAACGGACCGGCGGCGCCCGGCGAGACCTAGAAGACCTTCGAGCGGCCATCGGGCATCACCAGACCCAAGGCTTGCATCGTGGGGTCGTCAAAGTCCCGTTGCCGGAGAAAGGGGAGGGGAGAGACCGCTTCCTAACGAGAGAGGAGGCGGCTCGCCTGCTCTGGGTGTGCTGGCGCTACCGCGAGACGCAAACCGTCCATCGGGGCTCGAACCGCGGCCAGGCAGTTCAGACCGACAAGCGCCCACTTCGGCACCTTGCGCGGTTTATCCTGCTCGGCCTCTATACCGGGACACGGGCCGGAGCGCTTGCTGCTGCGTCGTTCCACCGCGGTAAGGGCAGGGCCTATGTCGATCTCGATAAGGGGCTGTTTTACCGGCGAGCCGAGGGCAATCGGGTTACGAAGAAGAGGCAGCCCGTCGTGAAGCTACCATCGCACCTCGTGGCGCATCTGCGCCGCTGGGCGGTGACGCCGCGACGCGATGGAACGATGCCCGAGTTCGCGGTCGAGTGGAACGGCAAGCCCATTGCTTCGGTCAAGACGGCCTTCGCATCGGCAGTCCGCCTCGCGGGCCTTGAGGAGGATGCTTCACCGCATGTCCTCCGACACACCGCGGCGACCTGGCTGATGCAGCGCGGCGTCAGCATCTGGGAGGCGTCCGGCTTCCTCGGCATGACGCCTGACGTGTTGATCAACGTCTACGGTCACCACCACCCGGACTTTCAGTCCGGCGCCGCGGGAGCCTTCAAAAACAGGGGCAAAAATAGCGTTTCGTTGGGTAAACTGTTGGGCGACCGCCCCGGGGCATAAAACGATGCCTGCTTAAGTCGTTGTGATGACTGGTGGGCCCGGCAGGACTCGAACCTGCAACCAGACCGTTATGAGCGGTCGGCTCTAACCATTGAGCTACAGGCCCAAGCCGTTGTCCCAGCTTGCTTTTAGGCATCGGTACCGTCGCCGCTCAACGTGGGGCGGCAAGACGGCGACGGAAACCCTGCTCCTGCCTACCGCGAGCCGGTGCCGGCGACAAGCGGGGTGGGGGCTCGGACGACCGTGCCGTCGCTCCGATCGATCCGATCGCGTCTCGGCTCGCATGGCAACCAGGATGCTGGCGTGCGGCACAGGACGGGCGATCGGATACGAAGAAAATGCCCGGACGAGAGGCGGCCGAGCACCGAGCGTAGCTGCCGAATGCTACTCCGCGACGGCCGGTGCCGCCTCCGCGATCGCCACGCGCGGCACGAGCAGGGATGCCGACAGCGTCAGCAGCGCGACGGCGAAGACCGTCCAGAAGGTGCCGTGCAGGGCGTGCTGCAGGCTGAGGCGGGCCGCCTCGCCGGCTGCGCCGAGGCTCGCCGGATCGTCGAGCAGGCGGCGCAGCTGGTCGGGATCCACTCCGGTCCCGCCGTCCGGATGGATCAGGCGATAGTTCAGCACGGCGCCGAGCGCGGTGGCGCCGAGCGTCGAGCCGAGGTTGCGCGCAAAGATGTTCGAGGCGGTGGCCGCCCCCCGCTGCCCCCAGGCGACGCTGTCCTGGATGATCACGATCGCCGCCGTCGACAGGAAGCCCATGCCGAGGCCCATCACGATCGACCCAGCCGCCGCCACGACCGGCGAGGTCTCCGGGCCCAAGGCCACGAAGGCCGTCGCGCCGATCGGCAGCAGGGCGGCGCCGAGCAGCAGGACCGGTCGCAGGCCAAAGCGGACGAAGCTGCGCGCCGCCGTCGTCGCGCCGATCGGCCAGCCGAGCACCATGAGGGTCAGGGTGAACCCGGCGACGAGCGGCGATTGCCGGAGCACGCCCTGCACGTACATCGGGAGAAAGGCGGTGAGCCCGATGATCGCCATGCCCGAGAGCAGCGTCGCGGCGTTGGCGGTGAGGATCGGTCGCTGCCCCCATAGCGAGAAATCCAGCATGGGGTCGGCGGCCCGCCGCTCCTGCAGCACGAACAGCGCGATCGCCGCCAGGAAGGTCAGGCCGGCGGCGACGGCGAGGGCCGGCGCGGCCGACGTCTCGGTCAGGGCGATCATCAGCGCCGCGATCGCCACCGTGAAGAGGGCCGCCCCGATCACGTCGATCCGGCGCGGCTTGCGCTCCACCTCCTCGCGCAGGAACAGCAGGAACAGGACGGCCGCGAGGACGCCGACCGGCAGGTTGATCCAGAAGATCCACGGCCAGCTCAGATGCCCGACGATCAGCCCGCCCGCGAGCGGCCCGGCCACCGACGAGACGCCCCAGACGCTCGCGAGGTAGCCCTGGACCCGTCCGCGCTCGCGGGCCGCGTAGAGGTCGCCGACCACGGTCATGCTCACGGGCTGGATCGCGCCGGCCCCGACGCCCTGCACGAGCCGGAACAGGATCAGCGAAGGCATCGACCAGGCGATGCCGCACAGCAGCGAGCCGACGAGGAACACTGCGATGCCGAACAGCAGCACCGGACGCCGGCCGTAGAGATCGGACAGCTTGCCGAACACCACGGTGGTCGCGGTCTGCGTCAGCAGGAACGAGGCGAACACCCAGGCGTAGAGATGGAGGTCGCCGAGCTGGCCCGCGATCTGCGGCATCGCCGTCGAGACGATCGTCGCCTCGATCGCGATCATGAACATCGCCGCCATCACCGCGGCGAGGACCAGCGGGCGGCGCGTCGTCGGTGCGTTCAGCATGCGCCGGCTTTAGGGCTCTAGCGCCGCCGGCGCCAGAGGACGGCGATCTGCTGGCCCGCGCCCGCGCCGGCAAAACTTTCTCGATCGCGCGACGTAGGGGGTGGGCGGAAGGACATCCGCCCATGCTGGCCTCAAGCCTGATCTGCCTCGTCGCCGGGACCGGCCTGGTCGCGGCGTCCCTGCTGATGCCCGCCTATCGCCTGCGACTGGAGGTCATCGGCGCGGGGCTGTTCATCGTCGGCCTCTGCCTGCTCGGCGCAGAGCTTCCCCTGTTGCGTTGAGGCCGGTTCCCGATCGCGGGTCGTGTCCCGCCGCCCTGCGGCTCGGTCGTCATGCCCCTCGGGTGCGGGACGGGTTTCCCATCGCCGCCCGGGCGGCACCGTCTCCACGGCATCTCGGGGGGCGTCCGCCCCAGCGCCACGCATCGGTCCGGGCGCGGCGATCCGCGCATGGCGGCCGGCGAGATCCGCCGCGCGGCCGGCTTCGAGAGGCACGCCGGAATCGGGCCGGATTTGATGAGCGGATGCACGATCCCTATCGGCGTCGTCGACCGATGAACCCCGCACGCACTTGATTCGAATGCCGACTCGGCCGACTGCGCCGGCAAGGGGACCGCAGGGCGCCGCCCACAGGTCTGCGCAGGAACGCTCGAACATGCCGAACACGTTTGGCCTCAACCGCACCCTCGGCGGCGCGATCGGCGCCATCGCGCTCGTGTCGGTCCTCGGCAGCGGCACGGTCCTGTTCACGCTGGACCGCCTGAACGAGGCGACCGAGGCCCGTCGCAAGGTGACGCTCGTGGCGCGCGGCCTCGACGCCTTTCGCGGCGCCATGCTCAACCAGGAAACGGGGCTGCGCGGTTACCTCATCACCGGACGCGACAGCAGCCTCGAGCCCTATCGGGCCGGCCGCCCGGCGCTCGATGAGACCATCGATCGGCTTCGGGCGCTGACGAGCGGCGAGGCCGAGACGTCGCGCCTGCTGGCCGATGCCGTCGCCGCCGCCCGCACCTGGCAGGCCGAGATCGGCGAGCCGGCCGTGCGCATGGCC
>NZ_VRUV01000201.1:0-7822 GCF_008039455.1 Methylobacterium sp. WL116 | reverse complement strand
ATGTCCCCCCGCCGCGCCCTCGCGCTCGCCTTCGCCGTCGGCGCCCTCGGCCTCGGCCTGCGGCGCGCGGTCCCGGTGGTGCCGGTCGACGAATCCTACCGCGACGTGGTGCGGTACTACCGCGCGCTGGAGCGGCCCTGACCGGCCAGCAACAGCACCGAAACATCGGTGCCGTACTGACGACGCATTGACGGGCGATGGCTGCGGCGCAGGGATGCCGAGTGGGCGCACCCGGACCCGAGCCGCGCCCGGCGCGGGTGCCGCAGGGCACGGTCCGTTCGGATGCCGTACAGGCGGCCGGGACCAGGGTGTCGGATTCGCTCCCCGGGCCGACGAACGTCGGCCCGCGGACGAAAACAGCGAGAGGATAGGGCGCGACACGGGCGCGGCGGCGTCCGGAACGTGGTCTAATCAGTCATGAACGAGAGCTCACCCATCCGCACGGACACGGCGCGCGCGTTCCAGCCGGACCCGGTCGCGTCGCCCGGCAAGACGCGCCGGTTCCGCCCCTTCCGCTGGATGCTGCTGCTCCTGGCGCTGCTGGCGGCCGGCGCGGTGGCCCACCGCTGGTACGACGGGCGCACGCAGGTCGCGGGCGGCCCCGGTGAGACCCAGGGCAAGGGCGGCCGCGGCGGCGGCAAGCGCGGCGGCATGGACGTGCCCCAGGCGGTCGGCATCGCGCAGATCGTCACCGGCGACATCCCGGTGGTGCTCCAGGGGCTCGGCACCGTCACGCCGCTGGCCACCGTCACCGTGAAATCGCAGATCAGCGGCTACCTCACCGACATCGGGTTCCGCGAGGGCCAGACCGTGAAGAAGGGCGACTACCTCGCCCAGATCGACGCGCGGCCCTACGAGGCGCTGCTCGCCCAGTACCAGGGCCAGCTCGCCCGCGACCAGGCGCTGCTGCAGAACTCGAAGCTGGACCTGGCCCGCTTCCAGCGCCTCGCCCAGCAGGATTCGATCTCGAAGCAGAACGTCGACACCCAGGGCGCGCTGGTGAAGCAGAACGAGGGCACGGTCGCCTCCGACCAGGCCCTCGTCGACCAGCAGCGGCTGAACATCGCCTACGCGCGCATCATCTCGCCGGTGGAGGGCCGGGTCGGCCTGCGCCAGGTCGACCAGGGCAACTACATCACCGCGGCCTCGACCAACATCGTCGTCGTCACCCAGCTCCATCCGATCTCGGTGGTGTTCACCCTGCCCGAGGACGACGTCTCCCGGGTGATGCGCCGGGTGCGCGCCGGCGCCAAGCTCGCGGTCCGCGCCTACGACCGGGGCGACGCCCACGAGATCGCCACTGGCACCCTCGACACGGTCGACAACCAGATCGACGTCACCACCGGCACGGTGAAGCTGCGCGCCCTGTTCGACAACAAGGACGAGGAGCTGTTCCCGAACCAGTTCGTCAACGCCAAGCTCACCGTCGATACGGTGGCGAACGCGGCGCTGGTTCCCAACGGCGCGATCCTGCAGGGCACGCCCGGCACCTACGTCTACCTGATGGACGGCGACGCGAAGGTCTCGGTCCGCCCGATCAAGACCGGCGAGACCGACGGCACGCGGACGGTGGTGCTCTCCGGCCTCCAGGCCGGCGACCGCGTCGTCACCGACGGCACCGACCGCCTGCGCGACGGCGCCCCGGTGCGGATCACGGAGGGCGTCGACGGCCAGAAGGTCACCCCCGCCGCCGACGCCGGCGGCGCCCAAGAGGCTGGACAGAAGCGCGGCCGCCGGCGGCAGCAGCCGTGAGCGACGCGATCCAGACGGCGCCCTTCCCCTCTCCCCGCACGCGGGGAGAGGCCCGCACGGACCTCGTCGTCCGTGCGGGACGCGAAGGCGCAGCCGAAGCGGCGGTGAGGGGGCGGATCCGGACGAGCCTCTTCCGGCGAAGCCCCCTCACCGTCGGCTGCCGCCTCGCTGCGACGACGACGAGGTCGTCGCAGCCCTCTCCCCGCGTGCGGGGCGAGGGGATGCGCACGGATCGCCGCGGTGATCGCCTCCGCCTGTCCGCGAGCGGGCCCCCGGCATGAACCCGTCCCGCCTCTTCATCCTGCGCCCGGTCGCGACCACGCTCCTGATGCTGGCGATCCTGATCGTCGGCGGGGTGTCGTACCTGAACCTGCCGGTCTCGGCGCTGCCCTCGGTCGACTACCCGACGATCCAGGTGCAGACGTTCTATCCCGGCGCCAGCCCGGAGGTGATGACCTCGGCCGTGACCGCGCCGCTGGAGCGGCAGTTCGGGCAGCTCGCCAACCTCAACCAGATGACCTCGCAATCCTCGGCCGGCGCCTCGGTCGTGACCTTGCAGTTCAACCTCGACCTGCCGCTCGACATCGCCGAGCAGCAGGTCCAGGCGGCGATCAACGCCGCCGGCAACCTGCTGCCGTCCGACCTGCCGGCGCCGCCGATCTACGCCAAGGTCAACCCGGCCGACGCGCCCGTGATCACGCTCGCGCTCACCTCCAAGACCCTGCCGCTGACGCAGGTGCGGGATCTCGCCGAGACGCGGCTCGCCCAGAAGATCTCCCAGGTGGCCGGCGTCGGCCTCGTCAGCATCTCCGGCGGCCAGCGGCCGGCGGTGCGGGTGCGGTTCAACGCCCGGGCGCTCGCCGCCTACGGGCTGAACATCGACGACCTGCGCACCACGATCACCAACCTCAACGTCAACACGCCGAAGGGCACCATCGACGGCCCGAAGCAGAGCTACGCGATCAACGCCAACGACCAGATCCAGGACCCGAAGGCCTACGACGACGCGATCATCGCCTACAAGAACGGCGCCCCGGTGAAGATGTCGGACGTGGCCGACGTGGTGCAGGGGCCGGAGAACACCAAGCTCGGCGCCTGGGCCGACGAGACGCCGGCGATCATCCTCAACATCCAGCGCCAGCCCGGCGCCAACGTCATCGCCACCGTCGACAAGATCAAGGCGCTGCTGCCGCAGCTCCAGGGCACGCTGCCGGGCGCGATCCAGGTGAGCCTGCTCACCGACCGCACGGTGACGATCCGCGCCTCGGTCGAGGACGTGCAGTTCGAGCTCGGGCTCGCCATCGCGCTCGTCGTGCTGGTGATCTTCCTGTTCCTGCGCAGCGTCTCCGCCACGCTGATCCCGAGCCTGTCGGTGCCGCTCTCGCTGATCGGCGCGCTCTCGGTGATGGACCTCTACGGCTTCTCCCTCGACAACCTGTCGCTGATGGCGCTGACCATCGCCACCGGCTTCGTCGTCGACGACGCGATCGTGGTGATCGAGAACATCGCCCGCCACGTCGAGGACGGCGATTCCCCGCTCGAGGCTGCGCTCAAGGGCAGCCGCGAGATCGGCTTCACCATCATCTCGCTCACCGTCTCGCTGATCGCGGTGCTGATCCCGCTGCTGTTCATGGGCGACGTGGTCGGGCGCCTGTTCCACGAGTTCGCGATCACGCTGGCGGCCACGATCATCATCTCGGCGGTGGTCTCGCTGACGCTGGTGCCGATGCTGTGCGCGCGCCTGCTCAAGCACGTGCCCCAATCTCCCGCGTCCCTTGCCGAGACCCGCCGCCGCGAGGGCGTGCTCGGGCGGATGGGCCGGCGCGCCACCGAGGGCACCATCGCGGCCTACGGCCGGGCGCTGCGGGTGGTGCTCGACCACCAGGGCCTGACGCTGCTGGTCACGCTCGCCACCATCGCGCTCACCGCGACCCTGTTCGTGACGATCCCGAAGGGGTTCTTCCCGGTGCAGGACACCGGCGTGATCCAGGGGATCACGCAGGGCGACCAGACCCTGTCCTACGCCGCGATGGCCGAGCGCCAGCAGCGCATCGCCGCGATCATCCTCAAGGACCCGGACGTCGCCAACCTGTCCTCGTTCATCGGCGTCGACGGCCAAAACGTGACGCTGAACTCAGGGAGGTTCCTGATCAACCTGAAGCCCCAGGCCGAGCGGGCCGAGCGGGCCGGCGCCATCATCCGCCGCATCCAGGCGGCCACCGCCGACGTCGCGGGCCTGCGCCTCTACATGCAGCCGGTGCAGGACCTGACGATCGACACCGCGGTGTCGGCGACGCAGTACCAGGTGATCCTGGAGACGCCGAACCTCGAGGATTTCGAGACCTGGGTGCCGCGCTTCACCGACGCGCTGTCGCGGTCGCCGGTGGTGGCCGACGTCGCCAGCGACCACCAGGGCCAGGGCCTGGCCGCCTACGTCACGATCGACCGGCCGACGGCCGGGCGCTACGGCATCACGCCGGCGACGATCGACAACGCGCTCTACGACGCGTTCGGCCAGCGCATCATCTCGACGATCTTCACCCAGTCGAACCAGTACCGGGTGATCCTCGAGGCCGACCCCGACCTGCACAGGACCATCGCCAGCCTCGACGCGATCTACCTGCCCTCCTCCACCGCATCGAGCGGGCAGGTGCCGCTCTCGGCGGTGGCGCGGATCGACGAGCGCCGGGCGCCGCTGCTGATCTCGCATCTCGGCCAGTTCCCGGCCACCACCGTGTCGTTCAACCTCGCGCCGGGCGCCGCGCTCGGCCAGGCGGTGGACGCGGTGGAGGAGGCGCGGAAAAGCATCGACCTGCCGCCGAGCTTCCGCGTGGTGCCGCAGGGGTCGGTCTTCGCCTTCCAGTCGGCGCTCTCGAACGAGCTGTTCCTGGTGCTGGCGGCGATCGTCACCGTCTACATCGTGCTGGGCGTCCTCTACGAGAGCTTCATCCACCCGATCACCATCCTGTCGACGCTCCCGTCCGCGGGAATCGGCGCGCTGCTCGGATTGATGCTGTTCGGGCTCTCGCTCGACATCATCGCGATCATCGGCATCGTGCTGCTGATCGGCATCGTGAAGAAGAACGCGATCATGATGATCGACTTCGCGCTCCAGGCCGAGCGCGAGGAGGGGATGTCCCCGCGCGACGCGATCTACGAGGCCTGCCTGCTGCGCTTCCGCCCGATCCTGATGACGACCCTGGCCGCGTTGTTCGCCGCGGTCCCGCTGATCGTCGGCACCGGCGTCGGCTCGGAGCTGCGCCAGCCGCTCGGCATCGTCATCGCCGGCGGCCTCATCGTCTCCCAGGTGCTGACGCTGTTCACGACCCCGGTGATCTACCTGTTCTTCGACCGCCTCGAGCGCCGCATCACCGGCCGCCGCGAACCCGAGCCGGACCTCCCGGCAGGCGAGGCGCTGCCGTGAGGAAGATCGCGACCGCGCCTCGCATCCCCTCGCCCCGCCTGCGGGGAGAGGGCCGCGACGACCTCGTCGTCGTCGCGGCGAGGCGGCAGCCGAGGGTGAGGGGGCTTCGGCGGAGGAGCCTCCGCCGTTCGCGCCCCCTCACCCTCGCTGCGGCTTCGCCTGCGCTTCCCGGCAGCACGACGGGGTGCAGCCGGGCCTCTCCCCGCGTGCGGGGAGAGGGGAACAGCGCCGTGACGCCTATGGGCTTTCGCCCATGAACATCTCCGAGCCCTTCATCCGGCGCCCGGTGGCGACGACGCTGCTGACCGTCGGCGTGCTGCTCGCCGGCCTCTTCGCGTTCCTGAAGCTGCCGGTGGCGCCGCTGCCGCAGGTGGATTTTCCGGTCATCCTGGTCCAGGCGCAGATGCCGGGGGCCAGCCCCGAGACCATGGCGGTGACGGTGGCGGCGCCGCTGGAGCGGCGGCTCGGCAGCATCGCCGACGTCAACGAGATGTCCTCGACGAGCTCCACCGGCACCGTGCGGATCGTGCTGCTGTTCGGCCTTAGCCGCGACATCGACGGGGCCGCGCGCGACGTGCAGGCGGCGATCAACGCCGCGCGGGCCGACCTGCCCACCGCGCTGCGCCAGAACCCGACCTACCGCAAGTTCAACCCGGCCGACTCGCCGATCGTGATCCTCGGCATGACCTCGGACACCCTGACCCCCGGCCAGCTCTACGATGCCGGCGCCACGGTGGTGCAGCAGAAGCTGTCGCAGCTGCCCGGCGTCGGCAACGTCGACATCGGCGGCTCGTCGCTGCCGGCGGTGCGCGTCGAGCTCGATCCGACCGCCCTGTTCCACTACGGCATCGGCCTGGAGGGCATCCGCGCGGGGCTGGCGTCGGCCAACGCCAACTCGCCCAAGGGCGCGATCGAGGCGGGCGACCGGCGCTTCCAGCTCTACGCCAACGACCAGGGTCGCAAGGCGGAGGATTACCGCGACCTCGTCGTCGCCTACCGCAACGGCGCGGCGGTGAAGCTCACCGACGTCGGCGAGGTGATCGACTCGGTCGAGGACCGGCGCAACCTCGGCGTGGTCAACGGCAAGCAGGGCGTGCTGCTGTTCGTCTACAAGCAGCCGGGCTCGAACGTCGTCGACACGATCAACGGGGTGAAGGCGGCGCTGCCGCAGATCGTCTCGGCGCTGCCCGGCGGCATCGACGTGAAGCTCACCGGCGACCGCAGCGCGACGATCCGGGCGTCGCTGGCCGCCACCGAGGAGACGCTGCTGATC
Source organism: Methylobacterium sp. WL116 (assembly GCF_008039455.1). Classification (NCBI taxonomy): domain Bacteria; kingdom Pseudomonadati; phylum Pseudomonadota; class Alphaproteobacteria; order Hyphomicrobiales; family Methylobacteriaceae; genus Methylobacterium; species Methylobacterium sp. WL116. The sequence continues at coordinate 1,373 of NZ_VRUV01000201.1, read as the reverse complement.
GCAGTCGGCCTCGTCATCCTCGTGGTGTTCGCGTTCCTGCGCTCGGGGCGCGCCACGCTGATCCCGGCGGTGGCGGTGCCGATCTCGATCGTCGGCACCTTCTCGGTGATGTACCTGCTCGGCTACTCGCTCAACATCCTGTCGCTGATGGCGCTGATCATCGGCACCGGCTTCGTCGTGGACGACGCCATCGTCGTGCTCGAGAACGTCCAGCGCCACATCGAGATGGGCAAGTCCCGCATCGAGGCGGCCCTGGTCGGCGCCCGCGAGGTCGGCTTCACCGTGATCTCGATGAGCCTGTCGCTGATCGCGGTGTTCCTGCCGATCCTGCTGATGGGCGGCCTGATCGGGCGGATCTTCCAGGAATTCGCCGTGACCCTGTCGCTGGCGATCCTGATCTCGCTCGTGCTCTCGCTCACCACCACGCCGATGATGTGCGCGCGCTTCCTGCGCCCCGAGGCGCACGGCGCGGGCAGGCGCCCCAACATCCTGATCCGCGGGCTGGAGGGCGCCTTCACCGGCACGCTGAACGCCTACGAGCGCACCCTGCGCGTCGCGCTCGGGCACCCGCGCCTCGTGCTGCTGGTGCTCGCCGCGACCGTCGGGCTCAACGTCTACCTCTACGTCATCGTGCCGAAGGGCTTCTTCCCCGAGCAGGACACCGGCCAGATGATGGGCGGCATCCAGGCCGACCAGCGCATCTCGTTCCAGTCGATGGAGAAGAAGCTCAAGGAGGCCGCCGCGATCGTGCAGGCCGACCCGGCGGTGGACAGCGTCGTCGGCTTCACCGGCGGGCGCGGCACCAACTCGGCCAACGTCTTCGTCGGGCTCAAGCCGGTGGGCGAGCGCGCCTCGATCGGCGAGGTGTCGAACCGGCTGCGGCCCAAGCTCTCGCAGGTGGCCGGCGCCCGGCTCTACGTCTTCCCGCGCCAGGACCTGCAGATGGGCGGGCGCCAGAGCTTCGCCCAGTACCAGTACACCCTGCAGGGCGACACCGCGGCCGAGCTCTACGCGGCGGCGCCGAAGCTGGTGCAGGCGCTGCAGAAGGACCCGACCTTCGCCGACGTCACCTCCGACCAGCAGGAGGGCGGGCTGGAGAGCCGGCTGGTGATCGATCGCGCCACCGCCTTCCGCTACGGCATCACGCCCGACAAGATCGACAACACCCTCTACGACGCCTTCGGCCAGCGCCAGGTCTCGACGATCTACAACCCGCTCAACCAGTACCACGTCGTGATGGAGATCGCGCCGCGCTACCTGGAGAACCCCGAGACCCTCAAGCAGCTCTACGTCTCGACCTCCGGCGGCAAGGCGCGCGGCTCGGCCACCACCAACGCGGTCGCCGGCACGGTGGCGGCGGCGCCCGCCGGCGC
>NZ_VRUV01000200.1:0-7921 GCF_008039455.1 Methylobacterium sp. WL116 | reverse complement strand
CTGACCGCGGCCCTGCGCAGCCGCTTCGCGGCCCGCCTCGGCGGCCGCGGCCCGAGCCTCGTGGTCCTGGTCCGCGGCTTCTCGCTGCGGCCCTACGCCGGCGGCAACAACAGCGGCCGCTCCGGCTTCGGGGGCGGCTCGCAGAACGACTACCTCGACGGCGAGGCGCTGCTGGTCGCCCGCGACGGCGCGATCCTCGGGCGCCACCCGCAGCTCACCGCCACCCCGTCGAGCTTCGGCGGGGCGTGGTACGATCCGCAATCCGAGCGGAGCCGCGTGACCGCCATCGCCGACATCTACGCCGACTGGCTCGTCCGCAACCTGCCCGTCGACTGACGTGATCCCCTCCTCCGAGACGCACGCCGCCCCGGCGCTTTCCGGCGCCCGCGCCTGGATCGTCACCGACGGCAAGGCCGGCGACGAGAACCAGTGCGTCGGCATCGCCGAGACCCTTCGCCTGTCCTACGAGATCCGCCGGGTGCCGTCGCACGGCCCGTTCGGCTGGACGGCGCCGTGGGGGCCGATCGACCCGCGCCAGGGCCCGTATCGCAGCCGCGGCGCGCTGGCCGGGCCCTATCCCGACATCCTGATCGCCTCCGGGCGGCGCGCGGTGCCTTATCTCCGCGCGATGCGCCGGGCCGGGCCGGGACGCACCTTCACCGCCTTCCTGAAGGACCCGCGCACCGGGCACGACAGCGCCGACTTCATCTGGGTGCCCGACTACGACGACCTGCGCGGCCCCAACGTCTTCACCACGCTGACCGCGCCGCACCTCGTCACCGCCGAGCGGATCGCGGCCGCCCGCGCGCGGCCGGACCCCCGGCTGACGGCGCTCGACGGGCCGCGGGTCGCGGTGCTGATCGGCGGGGACAGCCGACACCTGAGCTATCGCGCCCTCGACATGCAGCGCCTGGTCGACGACCTGCGCAAGCTCGCCGGGTCGGGCTGCCGGCTGATGGTCACCGTCTCGCGCCGCACGCCGGACCCACTGCGCGACGCGATCCGCACGCTTGTTTCGGAGACCGGCGGCTTCCTCTGGGACGGCGGCGGCGACAACCCTTACGTGGCGATGCTGGCGCTGGCCGACGCGGTGGTGGTCACCTCCGATTCGGCGAACATGGTCAGCGAGGCGGTGTCCACCGGCGCGCCGGTGCTGCTGTTCGACCTGCCGCGTACCTATATCCGCCACCGGCGGATGTTCGCGGGGCTGGCGATGGCCGGCGCCTTGCGGCCGTTTACCGGGCGGTTGGAGCCGCTGGCCTACAAGCCGATCAACGCCACGCCGGTGATCGCCCAGGCGCTCGCCGACGGCTACGCCGCCTTCCGGGCGGCACAGGGCGGTCTGCCGGCCGGCCGGCACGTCGCCGAGGCTTAGAGCGAGGGATTCGAGGACGTCATGGCCCACACCCATTCCAGGCTGATCATCGTCGGTTCGGGGCCGGCCGGTTACACGGCCGCGATCTACGCGGCCCGTGCCATGGTGCAGCCGCTGCTGATCTCGGGCTTCCAGCCCGGCGGCCAGCTGATGATCACCACCGACGTCGAGAACTATCCGGGCTTCGCCGAGGCGATCCAGGGGCCGTGGCTGATGGAGCAGATGCGGCTCCAGGCCGAGCATGTCGGCACCACGATCCTGTCGGAGTACATCACCAAGGTCGACCTCAAGGTGCGCCCGTTCCGGCTCGAGGCCGATTCCGGCGAGACCTATTCCTGCGACGCGCTGATCATCGCCACCGGCGCCCAGGCGAAGTGGCTCGGCCTGCCGTCGGAGGCCAAGTTCCAGGGCGGGGGCGTCTCGGCCTGCGCCACCTGCGACGGCTTCTTCTTCCGCGGCAAGCCGGTGGCGGTGGTCGGCGGCGGCAACACGGCCGTCGAGGAGGCTCTGTACCTCGCCAACCTCGCCTCGAAGGTCACGGTGATCCACCGCCGGGACAGCTTCCGCGCCGAGCGCATCCTGCAGGAGCGCCTGTTCAAGCATCCGAACGTCGAGGTGCTGTGGAACCGCGAGATCGACGAGATCTGCGGCACCACCACGCCCGCGCCGTCGGTGACGCACCTGCGCCTCAAGGACACCCGCACCGGCGAGGCCAGCGCGGTGCCGGTCGACGGCGTGTTCGTCGCGATCGGCCACAAGCCGGCGACCGAGGTGTTCGAGGGCCAGCTCGCGATGCGCCACGGCGGCTACCTCAGCGTCCGCCCCGGCACCGCCGAGACCGAGATTCCCGGCGTGTTCGCGGCCGGCGACGTCACCGACGACGTCTACCGCCAGGCGATCACCGCGGCCGGCATGGGCTGCATGGCTGCGCTGGAAGCGGAGAAGTACCTCGCCAACCTCGACATCGGCGAGAGCCCGCGACAGGCCGCCGCCGAGTAGGCGCGAGCTCGTCCACCGGCCCGAATCCCCGTTCGGGCGGGTGAGGACTGCGCGGTTCGGCCCCACGCCGAGGATCTGTCAACATTTTCTTTTTGCGGCGCCTTGCGCGCGACCATGCTCAGGACGCATGAGTGACGGGCGTCGCGACGAGGCCGGGCCCGTTCGACCGCAGCCGGGTCCGATGCGTCGCAGCGGGGCCGGGAAACGCCCGCGTCGGTCGACGGCGCGGGTGGCCGGAATGGGGCGCGCGTGCCTCGGCGTCGTCTGGGTGCGTGAGGGAGTCTCGCCGTGGATTGGGACAAGATCCGGATCTTCCTCAACGTCGCGGAAGCCGGCAGCTTCACCCGTGCCGGCGACGACATCGGCCTGAGCCAATCCGCGGTGAGCCGCCAGATCAGTGCCCTGGAGCGCGAGCTGAAGGCGCCGCTGTTCCACCGCCACGCCCGCGGCCTGATCCTGACCGAGCAGGGCGACCTTCTGTTCCGCGCCGCGCGCGACATGAAGCTCCGGCTGGAGAACACCCGCGCCCGCCTCGTCGAGACCAGCGAGCGGCCGTCGGGCGACCTCAAGGTGACCACCACCGTGGGGCTGGGCACCGCGTGGCTCGCCCAGCGCGTCGCCGAATTCCTCGACCTCTACCCGGACGTGCGGATCGAGCTGATCCTGACCAACGAGGAGCTCGACCTCGCTATGCGCGAGGCCGACGTCGCGATCCGCATGCGCCGGCCGGCCCAGCCCGACCTGATCCAGCGCCGGCTGTTCACGGTGCACTACCACGCCTTCGCCAGCCAGGATTACGTCAAGCGCTTCGGCGAGCCCAAGACCGTCGAGGACCTCGACGAGCACCGCCTCGTCTCCTTCGGCGGCAACGAGCCGTCCTACCTGCTGGCGGCGCACTGGCTCGCCAATGTCGGCCGCGAGGGCCGCGAGCGCCGCCCGGTCGCCTTCACCGTCAACAACATCGGCGCGCTGCAGCGGGCGATGGAGACCGGCGCCGGCATCGGCATCCTGCCGGACTACGCGGTCGACGGCGACGACCACCTCGTCCAGGTGCTGCGCGACAGCGAGATGCCGACGCTGGAGAGCTATCTCGTCTACGCCGAGGAGATGCGCACGGTCGCCCGCGTCCAGGCGTTCCGCGACTTCCTCGTCTCGAAGGCGCAGCGCTGGACGTACTGAGGCGCCGGCCGCCACCGCCCTTCCGAGGCGGCTCGGCGGCGCCCGTCGTCGGACGGGCTCCGAAGCGCCCCCCGAAGCCGGCCGGATCGGCCGAGGCCGGCGGGTCGGGGCTTCGTCGTCGGATCGCGGCGTCGGCGATGGCGCGTACCTTCGGCGCCCGCCCGCAGGCCCGTGGTCCCGACGGCATCCGCCGATGCGACAACCGACCTATCCTTGTGCGTCGTATAGGCTTGCATTCTTATCGTCATTTCGGTAATTTCTGAAATGACGAGATCGACGAGGCCGCGGGCATGTCTCTCCTATCCGAGATCGACGCGCTGACGCTTGCGCGGGCGCATTTCGGGTTCACCGTCGCCTTCCACATCGTCTTCCCGTCTTTCTCGATCGGGCTGGCGAGCTACCTCGCGGTGCTCGAAGGTCTGTGGCTGGCGACCGGCCGCGAGGTGTTCATCAATCTCTTCCACTACTGGCTCAAGATCTTCGCCATCGCTTTCGCGATGGGCGTCGTCTCCGGCCTGGTGATGAGCTATCAGTTCGGCACCAACTGGTCGGTCTATTCCGACAGGACCGGCCCGGTGCTCGGGCCGTTGATGGCCTACGAGGTCATGTCGGCCTTCTTCCTGGAGGCCGGCTTTCTCGGCGTGATGCTGTTCGGCATGAAGAAGGTCGGCCGCGGCCTGCACATGCTGGCGACCCTGATGGTGGCGGTCGGCACCGGCTTCTCGGCGTTCTGGATCGTATCCGTCAATTCCTGGATGCAGACGCCGGCCGGGTACGGCACGAATGCGCAAGGTCAGTTCGTGCCCCTCGATTGGTGGGCGATCGTCTTCAACCCGTCGTTCCCGTATCGGCTCGTGCACATGGTGCTGGCCGCCTACCTGACGACGGCGCTCGTGGTCGGCGGCGTGGGCGCCTGGCACCTGCTGCGGGACCGCGCCAATGCGGGCGCCCGCACCATGTTCTCCATGGCGATGTGGATGCTGGCCTGCGTCGCGCCGCTCCAGATCCTCGCGGGCGATGCCCACGGCCTGAACACGCTCGCGCATCAACCGGCCAAGGTCATGGCGATGGAGGGCCACTTCCGGGGTCATCCGGACGGGGCTCCGCTCATCCTGTTCGGCCTGCCGGACCAGGACGCGGCGACCGTCCGCTAGGCGCTGGAGGTGCCCAAGCTCTCGTCGCTGATCCTGAAGCATTCGCTCGACGCAGCCCTCGATGGGCTCGACAGCGTCCCGCGCGCGAATTGGCCGCCGGTGCCGATCGTGTTCTGGTCGTTCCGCATCATGGTCGGGCTCGGCGTCGCGATGCTGGGCGTCGGCCTGTGGAGCCTGTGGGCGCGGTGGCGCGGGCGCCTCTACGAGACGACCTGGCTGCACCGCGTCGCGGTGACGATGGGGCCCGCGGGCTTCGTGGCGGTGCTGGCCGGCTGGATCACGACGGAGGTGGGCCGCCAGCCCTTCACGGTCTACGGCCTGCTGCGCACCGCGCAATCCGCGTCTCCGCTGCAGGTGCCGGCCGTCGCTAGCTCGCTGCTCGCCTTCGTCGTGATCTACCTTTCGGTCTTCGGCATGGGGATCCTCTACATCCTGCGGCTGATGGCGCATGCGCCCCATCGCGGCGAGGAAGGCCCCGAGGTCGGCCTGCCGATCCGCGCCGCCGGCCTCACGCCCGCGCCCGCCGTCGATCCCGATCGCCATCTGCAGCCGGCGGAGTAGGAGCCATGAACGCCGCCTTCGATCTCTCCACGGTCTGGGCCTTCGTGATCGCGTTCGCGGTCTTCGCCTACGTGGTGATGGACGGCTTCGATCTCGGCGTCGGGCTGCTGTTTCCCAGCCTCCGGGCCGGGGAGGAACGCAACGTCGCCATGAACTCGATCGCGCCCGTCTGGGATGGCAACGAGACGTGGCTGGTGCTCGGCGGCGGCGGCCTCTTCGCTGCGTTCCCGCTCGCCTACGCGATCATCCTGCCCGCCCTCTACGCACCGATCGTCGCCATGCTGCTGGGCCTGGTCTTCCGAGGCGTGGCCTTCGAATTCCGCTGGCGCGATCCCCACCATCGCGCCTTCTGGGACGTCGCCTTCGCGGGCGGCTCGCTGGTCGCCGCCCTGGCGCAGGGCATCGCCCTGGGCGCTCTCCTCCAGGGCATCGCCGTCACCGGGCGCGGCTACGGCGGCGGGCGGTGGGACTGGCTGACGCCGTTCAGCCTGTTCACCGGGATCAGCCTCGTGCTGGGCTACGCGCTCTTAGGCGCCACGTGGCTCGTGATGCGGACCGAGGGAACGACGCGCGAACTTGGCCGACGCATGGCGTTCCGGTTCGGGATCGCCACCATCGTCTGCATCGCGGCCGTGAGCGCGGCGACCCCGCTGCTCGACGCCGCCTTCGCCGCCCGCTGGTTCGCCTGGCCGAACGTGTTGCTGACGGCTCAGGTGCCGTTGCTGGTCGTGCTCGGCAGCGTCCTGTTCCTCCGGACGCTCATGCGCGGGGCCGAGCGGGCGCCGTTCCTGCTGGCGCTCGGGCTGTTCGGCCTGTCGTATGTCGGTCTGGGAATCAGCATCTATCCCGACATCGTCCCCGGCCGGGTGACGATCTGGGAGGCGGCCTCGCCGAGATCCTCGCAGATCTTCATGCTGGTCGGCGCGGGCGTCCTCATCCCGGTCATCCTCGCCTACACCGCCTACGCGTACTGGGTCTTCCGGGGCAAGGTCGGCGCGGACGGCTACCATTGAGCGGGCTGATGCCGCGTTGGGCCGGCCGGCTCGGCTGGTTCGTGGCCCTCTGGATCGGCGGGGTCGTCGTCGTGGGCGGGATCGCCTTCGTGCTGCGCCTCTGGCTCAAGGCATAGCGGGCGATGCAGCTTCCTCCCCTCGTGCAAGCCTTCGTGCTGCATTTCGGCGAGATGGGCTCCCGCTGGGGCATCAATCACACGGTCGGCCAGATCTACGCGCTGCTGTTCGTGTCGCCGCAGGGGCTCAATGCCGAGGAGATCGTGGACAAGCTCGGCCTGTCCCGCTCGAACGTGAGCATGGGGCTCAAGGAGCTCCAGGCCTGGAGCCTCGTCCGCCTTCAGCACAGGCCCGGCGACCGCCGCGACTACTTCTCGACGCCGGAGGACATCTGGCAGATCGTCCGGACCCTGGTGGAGGAGCGCAAGAAGCGCGAGATCGACCCGACGCTGACGCTGCTGCGCGAGCTGCTGATGGAGGCGCCGAGCGATGACGACGAACGCTACGCCCAGCAACGCCTGACCGAGATGCGCGATCTCTTCGAGTTATTCGCCGGCTGGTACGGTGACGTGCGCCGCCTCGACACGCAACGCCTCGTGCAGCTTCTGACGCTCGGGGCCCAGGTGCAGAAGGTGCTGGAGATGAAGGATCGCTTCCTGCCGGGACGGGCGGCACGAGGAAAGGCGTCGATCGGCTGACGGCTGCCCGGAGCCGGGCGCGCAACCCGGCGGTCGGTCCGTCGCGTGCCGCGAGAGCCTTCATCCGTCGCCGGCGGCGGGCGGCGGCCGCCCCCGGCGCAGGCTCCCGTTCCTCGTCGTCCGGCTTGCGATATGCCGACCGCGACCGGTTCCCGATCGGCCAACGGTTCGAACCCGAGGCATCGCACCGGCTGGCCCTCCGCGCCTCGGCCCGGTAACACCCGGCCGGCCTGCATGGGGGCCGCAATCCGGAGCATCATGTCGACACGGCCGATCGCCTTCGACCTCACCCGCCTCGTCACCCGCCTGCGCCATGCGAGCCCGTCCGGGATCGACCGGGTCGACCTCGCCTATGCCCGCCACGTGCTCGACGGCGCCGGCGCGCGCTTCGGGCTGGTCTCGACCGGCCTCGGGCCGCGCATCCTCGATCGGGACCACGCGTCCCGCATCGTCGACGCGGTCGCGGACGGCTGGACCGAGGACGTGGTGGCCGAATCCGATCCGGTCTACCGCCGCCTCGAGGCACGGCTCACCGACCGCCCGGCGGAGGCCGTCGCCGGGCGCGACCAGCGGTCCGGCACGATCCGCCGGCGGCGCATCCAGGCCGAGACCGTGCTCGGGATCCTGCGCGCCGCGCCGATCTCGGCCCTGCCGGAGGGCAGCCTCTACCTGCACACCTCGCACCTGCGCCTCGACAAGCCGGAGCGCTTCGACTGGCTCTACACCCGCACCGACGTGCGGCCGGCGTTCTTCGTCCACGACCTGATCCCGATCACCCATCCCGAATACGGCCGGCCCGGCGAGGCCGAGCGCCATCGCCGGCGCCTGCGGACCATCGGCCGGCACGCGGCCGCCATCGTCGTGAATTCCGCCGATACCGGCGAGCGGACGCTGGCGCACCTCGCCGCCGACGGGTTCGGGCGTCCGCCGCTCGCGGTCGGGCAT
>NZ_VRUV01000001.1:0-111758 GCF_008039455.1 Methylobacterium sp. WL116 | reverse complement strand
ACCCGCTGCGGCGGACGCCGCTCGACCACCCGCTCGGCCGCGGGCTGGACCGCCGGCGTGCCTTTCCGGGTCTGCGCCGCCACGAGGGCGATCAGCGCCGATCCCAGCATCAGGATCCAGACGACCGAGCCGTCCTCCGACGACGGGCTCCTCGGACCGGGGTTGGGCGTAGACATTCTGAGAGAACCCGGGCGCGAACAGCCGCGCTTCCCGGCTAGAACGTCGGCTGCTGCGGTGCGTTCCCCGGCGCCCACCGCGCCGGCCGGTCTTCCGGGGGCGGATCGGGCTTTCGCGATCGCGCGCGGGGGGGGGCGAAGGTTCGACCGTTCGTCGAGTCCGCACCGGGGGCGCGTCTCATCGCAGGCGGATGCCGGGGCTGGAGCCCGGCACCCGATTCAGGTCGGCCGCGACTCAGCGGGTCGGTGCGGCGGTGCCCTTCCCGGATGCGCCGGGCGTCGAGCCGGCCCCGGCATCGTTGGCCCCGGTGCTGTTGGACGTTCCGGAGCGGCTCTTGTCGCCCGTTGTCGGGCCGCTTCCGGCCGCCCCCGGGGACGACCCGGCACCGGCGTCGTTCGGGCCGGTGCTGTTCATGGTCCCGGACTTGGTAGTGCCCGAGCCGCCCTCCGCCGCAATGGCGGCGGACCCGAGCATCAGCGTGCCGGCGAGAGCCAGCGTGAGGATCTTCATGGCGTTTCTCCCTGGTTTCGGCGTGAACCACGCGTTTGCTAACCCAGGGTCGGGGTGCGACGTTCCGGCACAGCGCGGGCGTTCTTCGGGGATCGTCCCGGCAGCCCATGGCTTCGATCCTGCGCGACGCGTCGGGACGCCGATGCGGGTGGGCCTGCTCAGGCGCTGAGTGCTGGCTCCAGGAGGGCGCCGCCTGCCACCGGGCGCATGCGCGCGAGCGCTGCCGTCGCCATGTCGGCGAGCGATTGCAGGCGCGAGACCGTGGCGTCGTCGGGCTCGACCCAGGCGCTCCAGTAGGCGCCGAGCGCCGCCACGGGCTCCGGCACGCCGATCGGGATCATCACCAGGCTGCACATCGCCGTCGCCAGATACGCTTCGACGGGCAGGCGACGATCGCCTTCAATGTAGGGAACGACGGCCGGGCGCTTGTTCAGCATGACCCAGCCGGAGATGCAGTCCTGCAGCCGGAAGCGGCGCCCCTTCCACAGCGGTCGGATCGCGTCCTCGGCGACGTAGTGGCAGAACTCGCCGTCCCGCAGCACCACCGAGATGCCGTCGGCGCCGGCGATCGTACGGGCGGTGTCCCGCAGGGCGGCCACCAGGTCGGGCAGCGACGAGATCGTGAGGAGCCGGGCGCGAGCCTCTTCGAGGCGTGCATCATCCATGGCGCGCACCCTATCAGCCAAGCGGCTCCCGTGCACGCGATGCGAAGCATCCTGCGGAGGTTTCACCGCGGCCGACGACGCCACGGTCCGGGTGCGACCTGCGACCACGTATCCGTACCGGACGCCGCCCCCTGCGTAGTACGGAGCGGGCTTGCCGACGGCAGGTGCGCGCGATGCCGCTGTTCTACATCGACCTTCACGACGGAACGAACTTCGTCCGCGACACCCAGGGCTTCGACCTCCCCGACATCGCGGCCGCGCAGGCGCGGCTGGTTCAGGTGATGCGGCGGGTGGCCCAGCTGCTCGACGCCGTCTCGGACCGACAGGACTACCTCGCCATCGTCCGGGATCAGAACGGCAAGGTCGTCATGCGAGCCACCCTCACGCTCGATCTCGAGGAGGTGGACGCGGTGTGAAGGGCCGCCATCAGTTCCGCGCGCCGGGCGACCGGAACAGGTAGTAGCCGGCCGAAAGCATCGCCTCATGGGCCTCCAGCGACTGGAAGCCGGCCGGCGGCCGCTCGCCCACCACCGTGCCGCTGAACTCCCAGATCGCGCCGTCGATGAAGCGCGGGACCGGACGATCCTGCCGGACGGCGCAGCGCAGCTCGGGCCTCCGGCGGCGACGGAAGACGTTGAAGTCGGCGTAGGCGGCGGGCCAGTGCATCGGCATCCCTGCGGTGGCGGGCGGGTCTCTAAGCATCCGCCGGACCAGTTCGCCACCCGGTCGCCGCCCCGCCCTGCGGCCAAGCCCGGGACAGATCCCGGAGGCATGTCGGGATCGAGCTTGACCGAACCAATGGTGGCATGCCTCGTTCCTTGTTCGTTCTCACCGTGGGTTGAACCAGTGAGTCGATGCGGTGCCACCGAGACGGCCAGAGGTCCCATGCCTCGCGGCCTACCCCTTCATCGTCATCCGGGTGGCCTGCACCCTGTGCCCGCACCGGAGCGGGAGCTACCGCCTCGCGCGCCTTGCGGCGAAGTTCGGCCCGGAGACCCCGCTGGCGGACGTGCTGGAGCGCATCGCCCTCGATTGCCCCTGGCGGGAACGACCGGGCGCGCGAAGGGGCAACCAGTACGTGCCAAGGTGCCAGGCCCACTTTCCGGACCTCGACCGGGCAGGTCCGCCCGACCTGCCGCCGGGCATGGGCGGTCTCCGGCTGATCCGAGGGGGAAAGCGGTGAGGCGCGCGGAACGCGACGGACGTGAAGCCCGAGCGGCCTTCGGCACGTTGACGCGGATGGCGCGAAGGGGCGCCTTTCCCACAGGAGCGCTCGCCGATGCGAAAGGTCCCCGCCCGTCTCTCCGCCGCCGCGGCGGTGCTCTGCGGCATCGCCGGGCCGGCCGGGGCGGAACCCGAAGCGCGAGCGCGAGCCAACAACTGGGCGGACATGCGGTCCGCCCTCGCGACGTGCTGGACGGTGCCGGCGGGCACGGACGGCTCGCTCCTCGCCTACCGCTTCGGCCTCGACAAGACGGGGGCGATCCGCGGCACGCCGCGCATCATCGCGCGCCAGCTCAAGGGCGATGCCGAGGCGCAGCGGCACTATCAGGAGGCGGCCGACGCGGCCCTCGCCAAGTGCTTTCCGATGCCGGTCACGCCGTCCTTCGGCGCGATCCTCGGCGAGAGCCCGATCTACCTGCGCTTCGTGAACACGCCGCCGACCGGAACGTATCAGCTCAACAGCAACATCACCGTGTTCGCCCCGCGATGAGCCCGCCATCCGGCTCACCGGGCACTCACCGCGCTTCGGGCCGCGAACGCTCTTGGCTGGCATAGAGCGCATCCTCGGGCGTCAGCAAGCCATCGATGGTGAAGGACGAGACTTCGCGGACCTCGCCGTGAGCGAGGCGCAGCTGTTCGACCTCGGCCCGAGACAGAAGACCGGCAATGCGATCCACCCGCCACCCGTCCGGCATCGCGCCCGACACGGTCCGCAAGGCCTCGCCATCGGTGTCGGCATAGGTGCCGAACACCATCACCTTATGGCTTCGGTCGTCGTCGGCGTTGGGTGCCAGCACGCTCACGCGATAAGGGATCATTGGTGTCTCCAAGTCGGAACTGAGTTGACGAGACCCAAGTAACGCAATCGCGGCGGACTTGTCTTAATTTTTGATGATTGTCGATTCTGCGATTGAGCGCGAAGTCCCGCGGGGCTTCCTCACGCGGAACCCTTGCAACGGTCCCGATCGTCCGAAGGGGGTATCGGAGATGCCCTGGTCGACGATGCGGTGCGGGGCAGACGCGATGCCGAATCGAAGAACCGGACGATGATCGGGTGCCGATGCCGACAGCGTCTCGCGCCGTCTGCGGCCGCACGGAGCGGTGGCGACCCCGGTTGGGCTCGAACCAACGACCTGCCGCTTAGAAGGCGGCTGCTCTATCCAGCTGAGCTACGGAGTCTGGGGTGCCAGCAGGCCCAGAAGCCACGGGTCCGGGCCTGGGTCAAGCCTTTCCGCCACCACGCGCTTTTCACCTTCACAGAAGGCCGAAACGCCCAACCCTCTGATGGGCAAACAGCATTTCCGGTGGATCGAGCGAGGTTAACCACGTCCAAGCGAGCGAAACCGATGGCCGTCCGAATACCGTCCGAGTTATGAGGTCTCACAAACGGATAACTCGGACGGTTTTCGATGGGCGGCAAGCGCAAGGAAGGACCCCGGCTGCCGGGGGTGATCTACTCGAACGTCGCATGGCAGCTCGACGTCCCGCCGCCCGTGGTGCCGAAGGACCGTAAGCAGGAACTTTCGGTCGCCTTCATCGAGAGCCTGTCCGGCTTGATCCGGGACGTGAAGATCAAGTTCAGCACTGAGTTTTCCGATACGATCCAGCGGGGGTTGCGCGTCAGGATACAGCCGCGCGGGGCGACCTATTTCTCGCGGGTCCAATACCAAGGGCGGGAATTCCGGGTCCGGATCGGGCGTATCGATGCCTGGAGCCTGGCTCATGCCCGGACGGTCTGCGCCTCCATCGTGCGCCATGTCTCGACCGGCAACGGCCCCCCGACGGACGAGTGGATCGAGCTTCACCGACAGGCGCTCCTTGCCGCGGACGCGCGCAAGAAGGGGCATGGCGATGCGACGGTCCCCTACGTGCCGGAGGTCATGGCGAGGCAGCCCGCCGCGACGACCTGGACCTACGCCGAGGCCCGGGTCGCCTACGTGGAATGGCTCAAGTCGGAGGAGGCGGTGGGGAATCTCGCTCCCGCGACCATCCGAAACTACAGCAAGGTCCTGACATGCCCGGCGCTCCTGCCGTTCGATGAGCGCCACGTGGCGCGACTGGAGGCGGCCGACCTCGCCATGGCCGTCGAAGGCCTCGTCAAGGAAGGCAAGCGCAGTCAGGCGAACGACGTCTCGCGGAACATGAAGCGCTTTTTCCGCTGGCTCGCCGAGCCCGCCCAGGAGCGACGCTCCGGGGTCCGCGAGGGCATCATGGACCGCGTCCGCGCCCCCAAGCTCTCGGGCGTGAAGGGACGGCAGCACTTCCCCTCGCTGGCGGAGGCGGGCCTGATCCTCGCGACTTCCAGGGCATCCGGCGTCCTCAATCCGGCGGTTGCGGCGACCGTGCACCTGGCGGTGTGGACCGGGCAGCGGCGCCTTTCGATCGTCACCGCCGAGGTCGAGCATTTCGAGCCCTGGGACGGTGAGCCGGGATGGGGCCTTTGGCGTTGCTACCACCGGAAGGTCCGACGCACGAACCAGACCGGCAAGCCGCATGTCATCCCGCTTCCCCCGGCATGCTGGAGGGTCGTGATGGCCTACCTGACGTGGCACCGGCTCGAATACGACGGGGCGACGCCCTGGGCATTCCCCAAGCAACGACCTGCCAAGGCCGGGCGGCCCGCGAGGGTGGGCCATCTCGTGGCGGACACGCTCACGCACACCATGACGGCGATCCCGGGCTCGTCGAGTTCGCCGCACGACATGCGTCGCGTGATCTCGTCCTCTGTCCAGGACGTTGCCGGGATCCATATCGCCCTCGTCGGCCACGTCCTCGATCATGCCGACGACGAGGTCGGCGTGAGGAAGACCAACGGCACGACGCGGCGCTATACGGAGGCGGAGATGCTCGCCTTCAAGCGTCCCGTGATGGAGGCGTGGGAGCGACTGCTGGAGCCGGCCGCCGCGGCGGCGGTGTTGCTCCCGCGCGAGGAGCTGAAGGCCGAACTCGTCCGTCGGCGGGCGAAGCAGCGCGGCGTCGATGGCGATGCCAAGCGAGCCCGGTCGAAGGCGGTGAACAGGAAGCCGCAGGACGGGACGAACAAACAGCGCGCAGGGGCGGCAGGGGCTCCAGGCTGAGGCGGTCCCGACGGACGGCGTGGAGACGCGTGGATCTCCTCTCCTCATGAAGGGCACGATGTTGATCCGACGGGTCGATCCGCCGTGCGACGGCCGTGTCCGCGGAACGGTTCGCGTCAAGGGCGGTCGAGGGACCCGTGCCGGCGGCGACCTCACATCGGACATGGCGACGCCGTGTATTTCGCCTCATAGGCCCGGATGAAGTCGGAGTCGCTGCAGATGCAGCGGCCGGGAGCGGCCTTCGCCTTGGGGTCGGCGTGGTGGCCTCGAAGCGGCCGGAGGAGGTTGACGCGGGTGCTCGTGGTGGACGCCTCGGGTACCCCCGCCGCATGCTTCACGAGCTCCGCTGCCAGCATGATCCCGGCCAACGCGGATTGGAACGCCATGGGCACCGTCGCCCGTACCGGGCGTGCGCCACCGGTGAGGTTGAAGACCACGCCGCCGCAGATCGCCCCCTGGTAGAAATTGCGAAGGGGCCTGCCCACGAAGGGCATCAGTTCCGCGACGGGCACCCCCAGGCGTTCGGCGACCCTCGTCACGAAAGCCGTGTTTACCGGACCGTTGGTCGCCAGCAGGCCTCGGACTTCCAATACTGCGTCGGGAAGGCCGATCTCCTCGGCGACCTTCTGATCCTCGGCCTTCACCTGACCGTCCGGAAGGTAGAGGCAGGCAAGGCACGCCTTGTCCGATCCAAAGCGGTGGCGCGAGACGCCGAGGTCGATGTCGCGGGTCCAGGCATTCACGATCCATCTCGGCAACGAGGCTTGGACGGCGATGCGATCCTCCGCGGTATCGAGGCCGACAGCCACGCGCTCGAAGGACCAGTCCCCCCGCTCCCCGGCATAGTCGCCCCAACGCTTCCGATGGGGAAAGATCGTGAGGCGGGTGTCCGCCAGCAGCCTCTCCGCGGCCGTGACCTTCGCCACATCGACCGTCGCCTGGTCGGCGATCACGTACCGCTGCAGATTCGACAGGTCCACGGCCTCATGGTCGACCAAGTGCAAAGATCCGGCGAGCCCGGGCATGCGCGACAACGCCCAGACCGCCCCGTTACCGATCGCGCCCAGGCCGACGAGGTGGGCCTCGCCGAGATCGACGGTGTCCGGGTCGAATTCCCGGCCGTGGGGCCCGTTCCCGTAGTCCAACAGGGAAAGCGTGACCTCCATATCGGGATCCCCGCCGGGCAGCCGATCGGCGAATACCATTCGGAAGACGTTCGCGGCAGCGATGCACGCCGCCGCGCCCGCACCGAAGGGATTGCGCGACGGGCCCGATCCTTGGGGGCCGGACCGCGAGAGCGTCGCCGTCCAGCCATTCGATCCTGCGAAGACCATCGTGGCTTCGATGCGCGGGCGGCTCCGGCCGACGACGACGCATTCCGTCACCTCGCCGGAATGGCGTGACAGGTCGATGTCAGGGTTGATGGACAGCGCCAGCTGCATGAGGCTGTCACGGGCCGACTCGGCATGGTGGTCGAGGGCGATCAGGCACACCGAGGGATGCAGGCGAGAGACCAGCCTCACGAGAAGGTCGAGGGTCGCTGCCGCCTCCGTCGACCGGATGGCCTCGACGTCGAACGCGATCCCGATGACATGTCCGTCCAGGGTCCCGCGGAAGGCCGGAAGGTCGAAGCCGCTGAGGACCTGGGAGGCAGCGGTGGCGGCGCGGTTGAAGAAATTGGCGAAGGCCATGGTCACTCCACGATCTCGATGAGGCGGCGCACTTCGGGCGTCCGGATCCCGCGCCAGCGCCCGCTCGCATCGAGCCGGAAGGTCGCGGTGGTCGCGAGTTCGAAACGTCCCGTGGCGTAGTCCGGCACCACCAGCGACAGGCATCCGACCCGGGTGGCGACGGCGAAGTCGTCGTCCGTGCCTGAGTGGTAGGCCCTTCCGGGGTGGCTATGGATCTGCGCGACGAGCGTCAGCCTGTGCTCGAAGAGCCATTTGTTGATGCGGTGCAGTTCATCCGGGCCCACCACGACGCAGACGCCGTCGGCGGTCCGGACGTGGCGTTGCGCAGGAATGATCGCCTCAAGCACCGTAAAGCGGGCCCCGTCCTGCTTCCCGACCCAGAGGCCGAGGCCCTCGTGTCCGTCTTGGCCGACGGCACGCATGTGCCGCTGGACCTGTTCGATGCAGGTCCGGGGCACGACGACGCGTGCGACGTCGGAAAGCGTCATTCGGGTATCGCGTCGAACGACGCCCCCAGCCCTCCCAACGTCACCTTCACGTCCTGGATCTGGATCTGGTCGAACGGGTCCACGCCGTACTTCCAGATCTGGTTCAGGATGAAGTCCAAGGAGCCTTCGCCAGAACCCCGGTGCAGAAGCCATGAGTCACCTGTGTGCGCCGGATGATCGTGGTACTCGCGGACCCCCGGCAGGCAGAGGAACGGCGGCTCCTCGGGACCGTGAAACTGGATGATGTTCGAGAGCACGACCTGGCCGCTCTGAAGCATGGCCTGCAGCATCTCCGGAGGCATCGACGGCATCGGCGGCCGCCGCAGCATCGAGATGGTGAGGTCCTTGGCGAGCAGGGGCGCCCGGGTGAACGGGTCGACGAACGTCACGGACGGCGGGCGCAGGTCGTAGTTGGAGAAGTCGAGCACGGCGCCCGCCACGAGCACCGTGGGCTTGACCTTCCTGGAGGCGAAGAGGACCAGCGCCTTCGGAAAGGACGCGTCGACCAGGAAGCAGCCCCGCCCGTGATGGTGGGCTTCCCGGTCGCGATACCTCGCGATCTCGCGATCGAACTTCGTGCGTGAGACCGTCGGATCGACGGACTGTATCTCAGGCACCGGCCACCCCCGCCTTCAGGCTCAGGTAGAGCGTGACATGCCGGCCGAAGCCGAACGAGCCGACGGTCGCGGCGAGGTCGAGGCTGACACCCGCATCGTCCTTCAGCTCCCAGTTCTCCGGCGGCTGCCCGACGTTCTCGGTCTGCGTCAGCGCCTTTTCCCGGACCGTCGCCAAGAGATCCCCCGCCTTCGCGGCGACCACCGTGGGTTCCCCGTTGACGACGACGGTGATCGGCACCGATCCGTCGTGGCCTTCGGCCCTGGGTGCCGTCACGAAGCGCTCCACGCCGGGCTTGTCCAGGTCGAAGAGTTCGTTGTCGCGGATGAGGATGTCGCTGCCACCGCGGACGTCGAGAAAGACGTCGTGCGCGGCGGGATCGACTTTTGCCAGTCCCTTGAGCACGCGACCGCTGATCATCGGAACGCCCCATTCCTCGTCCTGGTCGTTGATCAGGAAACGGAAGAAGCGGTCGGTCCGGAACACCAGGACCTGTTCGACGCCGTGCCCGCGAAGGTCGAAGGTCTCGTCCAGGCGGAGCGTCTCCAACACCCCGTCGGGCATGAACGCGACGGCGGCATGATCCTCGACCGGCAGGGCCCCTGCCGCCTTGAGGATCTGGCGCCCCGTGGGAACCGGATCAGGGAGCGTGATGGTGCGGAAGTCCAGGTCGGGGCCGCCGACCTGGATCTGGAAACGGTCGGGGTCGTGGTGGTCGTTCATCGTGGAGCCTCGCTGGTCGATCAGGGGGCGCCTCGGAACGGGCCTGCCCTTCTGCCTTCTCAGCGAAGCTCCACCACCCGATCCGGTAATCGCGTCAGAGAAAATCCTGCGAGGTGCAGATGAAGTAGAACTGGCAGTCCGGGCATTCCCTGGCCGGGATCGGCTTGAAGTCGCCCGCCTCGATACCCTCCAGGGCGCGGACGAACCTGTCCAACCCCTTCCCGTCCCCTTTCGGGGCGATGACCTCACGCTCGCCAGCGGCGGGATAGAACGCCTCAAGGCGGATCTCCCGGCCCGAGAACCCCTGGCGGCTGGCTTCCTGAAGGAGTTCCCAGACAGGCTTCTCCGCCTCGCCCTTCGTCTTCCTACCTGTCTTGAAGCGTTGCGCGACGATGGTACCCGACGGCGTCTGAAGCACCCTGTCCGGTCGAAGCGCGATCCGCCTTCCGGCCAACGTGACCGTCCAAGCGTTGTCGAGGGTCACCTCCCGGGCGTCGATGGCCGTTGCGGACCGTTCGACCATCCGCGTCGCCTCCGTTCGATAGATCGCCTCGAACGGATGATCGGTCGGGCCCCGCTTCGGCCAGATCTCCATCAGATGCGCGACCGCGGCCTCGGGGGTGACGACGTCACCCTTCGCGACGCCCTCGCAGATCCAGGCGACGGTCTGGCGAACGCATCCATGGAAGCGGAGATACCCGCTCCTCTCAGCCAGGTGGCCCAGCCCGTCGACATGCTCGTAACGATACCTGGCCGGGCATTTCATGTAGGTTTCGAGATGCCGGAACTCGTATTCCGCCCTGGGTTCCGGCGGTGCCAGGGTCGCGACACCCACCGACGGCGAACGGGCGGGGGCGAGCCGCGCCGGCGGGAGGACGCCACCGATCGTCCCGAGGTAGCGCGACGGATTACAGGTCTGCTTCTCCGTGTAGCGCTTCGCGTTGCTCACGGTCATGACGTCGCGCGCGCGGGACAGCGCGACGAAGAACAGACATTCCTCCTCCGCCGCATGATCCTCCGGCGGCGTCTGGAGGCGTTCGAGCGACGCCGGGGCGGGGCACGTCGTCGGTCGTCGTTGCCCCGGGACGTATCGGGTGGCGACCTGCGGCAGGTGCACGGCCCGGAACTCCAGTCCCTTGGACCCGTGGATGGTCATCACGCGCACCGCCGATATCCCGTCGGCTTCGGGGGGCACGACCCTGAACTGCCTGTCGTCGTCCAGGCGTTCGAGGCGGCGGATCTCGTTCAACAAGACCTTGCGGCCGCCGCGCCCGTCGTTCGCGTCATGGTGCTCCCGGCAGAACTTCAGGAGCTGATAGATCGCGATAAGGGATTGCCGCGAACGGACGTCGTTCGCTTCCAGCAGGGGCCTCAGATAGTCGCTGGTGTCGAAGAGATAGCTGGACAGGAGCTTCCAGGCGGTCGTCTTCCACGCCGTGCCCGCCAGGTGTTCGGCGAGAAGGCCGAGGCCCCGTCGGCCGCGCTCCGAGATACCCGGCAGGTCCGCGGCACGGCCGCAGGTCGTGATGACGTCCTCCTCGGCCGCATGCGCCGCCGCGATGACCAGGAGCGCGTCGTCGCGGGTCGCCCCGTATTCGGGAAATCGGGCGACCCGGATCAGGCCCGCCCCGGCGGGGTCAGCGCCGAGGGAGACGAGGGCGAGCAGGTCCCGGATCTCGGGTCGCTCGAACACATCGCCCAGATAGAGGACGGGCACGCCTAGTTCCTGCAGGATGCGCGAGAACCGCGCGAGGCAGAGATGGGTGCGGCTCAGGATCGCCTGCTCGTCATAGGGGATGCCCTGCTCGCGCAGGCGCTCGATCTGGTCCCTCACGGCATGGGCCTCGGAGTAGAGGTCGGGAGCCGTGACATGATCGACGAACCCGACCTTGCCCCGATGGGCCTTCCAGCTGACAGCCGGCAAGGGGGCCGCCGCGATGCCGGCCCCGTAGGTCTCGAAGACGCGCACCACCGTCTCGCATGACCGATAGTTGGTCTTGAGCTGACGACGTTCCGCGTCGGGGTAGCGCTCCGTGAACTCCGCTGCGTTCGCCGGCGCGGCGCCGCGGAAGCGGTAGATGGATTGCCTCGGGTCGGCGACGACCCAGACCCGCAGCCCGCCGTCGCTGATCTGTTCGAGGAGCGCGGTGCTGGCGTAGTTCACGTCCTGGTATTCGTCGACAAGGACGAAGCGGTGCTTTCCGCGCACCGCTTCGCGGATCTTCGGGTTTTCGGCCAGCAACCGCGCGGCCGTCCAGACCAGGTCCCCGAAGTCCACGGCGTGGCTGCGCTCAAGCTCGGCCTGGTAGGCCCGATAGACCCGCGCGACCTCCATCGCCTTCTCGGCGCGTTCGCGTTCCTCCGGCGTGGAAGCGGCGTCGAGGGAAGCGGCCGCCGCGAGCCCGTATGCCTCGGCCGTCACCATCTCGTCCTTCGCGCGCGAGATCGCGCGCAGGATCGGCCGCAGCTCCAGGGTCGGATCCCAAAGATTCTGGAAGTGACGGAGCCCGAGCGTCGGCAACAGCCGCTCAAGCATGGCGAGGGCGCCGATCTCGTCGAGAACCTCGAACGCCTGCGGCAGCCCGGCCTCGCGATGATAGAGGTGCAGAAGTTCGAGGCCGAAGGCATGGAAGGTGCCCACCCAGATGATCGGGGCGGCGACCGGATCCAGGATCTCGATGCGCTCGATCATCTCCGCCGCCGCCTTGTTCGAAAAGGTGAGCGCGAGGATGGCCGACGGAGGTACGTCTGCGGCGAGCAGGAACTCGATCCGGGCGATCAGCGTGCGCGTCTTTCCGGTGCCGGGCCCGGCGTCGAGGATGAGGGGCCGTTCGTCCCAGCGTGCCGCCTCAAGCTGTTGCGGATCCGGCGGAAGCGGCGCCCTCGGGCCGACGGACCGCTCCGGCGGCGGCGCCAAGGGCGGCAGTAGCAGCGCCCGGATCGCCTGCATCCTGACGAAGTCGACGGGAAGCCCCAACTCCGCGGCGATGTCCTGGGGGCGCTTCCGCTGGGCGACCATCATCTCGTGAAGAAGCTCGGAGGGCAGCAAAAATTCCTGGGCGAAGATGTCGGCCTGCACCTCCATCCGTTGCCGGGGCGAGTAGGCCACGACCCGGTCTGCGCCGGTCTCGACAGGGCGGCCGCCGAAACCCGAGACGGTAGACCGGACCATGAAGGCCGTCTCGTCGTGCAGCCAGAAATGCCCGATCTCGTGGGCGGACACGATAACCCTCTGATGCGCGTCGAGGTTGGATGCAAGCCGGACGAAGCCGCCGCTGCGGTCCAAGGCACCGAGCACGCCGACGGCATATCGGGTCCCGGGTGCGAACCGACTGACCTGCAGCTTGGCGATCTTCAGCGCCGCCTTGACGAGGGCTTCGGCGGTCCGGGCCGTCGCGACCTCGCAAGCCTCGGCGTGGCGTCGGCGGGCCTTCAGGCGGATATCACGCCAGGGATCCACGGTTCAGCCCTCGTCCGAGAGCCAGAACGCCATCCGGTCCTCATCCATGTCCGTATCCCTGATGGCCTCCTCCCACGTGCGTTGTCGCCCCGGCAGGGGATCGCCCGTCGACTTGAAGGCCGGACGCTCTCCCTTGTCGTTCGTCGCCATGACGACCGTCTTGAACCAATCCGTGGCGGTTCCCGCGCGAGCGGCTCCGATCCGCAGGAAACGACGCGGAATGGTCTCCTTGACGATCTCGCCGTCGTTGACGTCCGTGACGATCGAGCGGGCGATGTCGATGCCGTCGGCGAAATCGCGCAGCGTCAGGCCCACGGTCCGCAGCGCCTCACGCAGCGTCGACGGGGCCGTCCCGGACGTCATCTCGGGGATCGACACCGTCACCGCCTCAAGCCGTGCCGGGGATCGGCCGGCCGAGGTTGCCGCCTCGTTCGCCGAAGCCCGGAAGCTCATGTCGAGGAGCTCCACGGCATGCTCCCGGATATCCTCGGCATAGTGCGGATACGCTGCGGTCCACCTCGCGACGAGAGTAGGCGTCACCGTTTTTTCCGTCGCCTCGCAATGGAAGCGGAAGAGCATGTCGTCGAGCTCATGATCGGTCACGGTCATCGTCCGATGCCCAGTTGATGATGGATCAGGGCGTGGGCTTTCTCGACCCATGCCTTCGCCGTTTTCGGGGTTACGTCCAGCATGGCCGCAATGCTTTCGCTTCGGCTTGCCGCGTCGTAGGCGAAGCCCGCCCTCCTGAGCAGGAAAGCCTTTCTGTAATTGTCGGGCAGACCCGCGACGATGTCTTGCGCCATCGCCTCATCCTCCGGGCTCAGACCGTATCCATCCGGCGTTTCGAGCGCATGCCCCGTTACCTCGTCCGATAATTGTGGCTCGATGACCACCGTCTCCCGTCGCCATCTGCGCACGTGATCGATCAGCCGATGTTCCAGTTTGTTGATGAACGAGTGCTCGAAACCGCGGCCGTCGGCGGCATCCGGGTCGATGATCGAAGCGACCATGTTCCCGACGACTTCCCCGATGGCATCACGCCCCTCGTTCGGCAGTTGCCGGTCGACCCGCAACGCCAAGTGATCGGTCGCGAGCTTGACGAGATGGTCGAGCAACCTTCCGCGCAGCAAAACGTCCCGCTCGGGATTCAGACGGCGACAGGCCGCCACGATGGCCTGAGGCTTCGCCGAACGGAGGTCGTTCCGATTGATGCGATCGAGCCAATCCTCCCTGTCCACGCCCTCCGAGCCGTGTTCCTGGTCCTGCAACTGGCATTTCCTCGTAGGGCGTCTGCTTCTTCAGCGTACGCGCAGGCGTCGATCCGGTAATGGGGACGATCAGAATCGGTGCGGTAGAAGCTCACCCGCTTGTCACGGGGTACACACGTCCAGGGCGGATGCGGGTCCTTATCGTGGGCCCGCATCAACTTTAAGTTCGCATGCTTTCGTGCGTGCTCCAAGGGACGGAAAGCATTCCCCATACCTGGGGTGTCCTCGGTCTTATACGAACACGGCAGCAGATTACGATCGAAGCGGTTGCCGGGGGGATCGTCACCGCAATAAGGTCGGTTCGTTGCAAAGATCATTGACCGATCTCGTTCGACAGCGGTTCGACTTCATTCGTGCGAGAGCGCGGCGCGAAGTTCGCCAATACCGAACGGGATGCAATTTTCGGAGTACGACACCGCTTTTCACTATCGTTTGTAACTAGGACATCTGATCAAGCCGCACGAAGGATCCATTGGATAAGGTTCGAGCCTTCCGCCACGGTTTGTCGATAGCATTACGACGGTCCGTCCCATCGGACCAAGCCCAGGGAATGGTTTACCACTTCCCACGACGAACCTCCAGTCACTAGAGAAGCCGCTTGGCCAATATACCCCTGTGGGGTATAATTCCACCGTGTCGCAGAAGCACGGATCGACAAACGGGACCTTCGTCATGAACATCGGGTTTTTTGCCGACGACATGTCGGCTAGCCAGGCGGCTCTCCTCGCGAGTGGAGGGTTGAATGGCCATGATCCAGGGGCGCCGGGCGTCCTGGCCGGCAGCAACGCCCTCGCCGATGCGATCCCGGACTACCTCGATGCGGCCACGGCGTCGGGACGGCACCTGATGGTCGCGTTGCCCCTGGCACAGCTGGGTAACGTCAGCGTCCGGAGCCGCATCGACCTCGCGGTGATCGCGTTCGGTCCCAGCCTGGTCGCCCGCGACGGCGCCTTCCGGGCGATGACAGCGGAATGCACGTCCCGGACAGCAACCCTGGCACCGCCTTGGCTGCTCTCCGCGACCGGTCGTTCTCGGCACGATCCACCTCATACGCTCCCGGTGCGGATGACGATGCTGCGGCCTTACGAGGCAGCCGAGATCAGGCGCGGCTGCCGGTGCGGTGGCCTTCATCGGCGCGCCGTCGGCCTTGCGGCCGCGTTGCGCATCGCGGCGGACGACCCCTACGCGCCGAGCCTCGATCCCGCAGAGGTCGCGAACCTGCTCGCGGCGGATGGCACGTCCACGACGCTGACCGACGCGGAAACCGTGCTTCGGGAAGACCTGCTCGACCTCGCCGACGACCTCGACCGCGGCCCCGGGCTGAGATGGGCACCGACAGACAGCCGCCGCCGCATGGCTGCTGCGAACCGTCGGCCAGACCGACGTGGCTCGCTGAACCCGACCCGGTCGGTCGGAAACCGAACCGTCCGACCGCCGCCGGCGACCGTCCGCCATGCCGCAAACTGCCCTCGCTCCGCCATCGCCATCGCCTAAGCCAAGGAGTTTCCCATGAACGCCCGTACCAAGACCGACTTCGAGCAGGCCTCACCCGGATCGACCGGCGGCGCAGCACGCCGTCCCGCCTGGCGGCGGAAGAACGAACGCGCCTCCCGTGCAAGCCCCAGGACGGCCCGCGACCGGACGAGGGGTGGGGTCCGTCCCTACACGGACGCGGATGTCCGGGGGGGCGATGTCTCGGGACCCGACCGGGAAAACCACTCCGACTCGACATTGCTCGATGTCGAGTTCGACCACGACGAGCTAGGCGAGTTCATCCTGGGGCAGGTAGGTTCCGTGGCGCGCGCCATCTCCCACGAGGAGGACGAGGCCTTCTGGTTCTGAGTGCCGTCCCGCGATGCGGGCGGAAGGTTGAGGGCGCCCAACGGACGGATGGCGCCGGCCGTGCCAAGGATGACGACGCGACCGCGCCGCCCGCCCCGGTACATCTCTCCCGACCGTACCGGGGCAGTGGCCGATCCCGGGCTCGTGAACGGAGCCTCGGCGCGGGTCTACAACGCTGCGCCAAGCCCGATGCGAAGGCGATGTTGCCAAGGCATTGAATGGCGAACCCCTTCCAGGTTCGCCAGGATATGGGCGGCGTCCACGCCGAGCTGGAACAGATTTCGCTGGAACGCGGCACGGGCCTGTTGAAAACCCGGAAGGTGTGTCGTGCCATGCCTTCCGGCGTCCATCCGGACTTCGTCGCGACGACCCTCGAACGCGCGCGTCGGGATCGCGGCCTGTCCCAGACCGGGCTGGCGCGCGTTCTGGGAACCAGCCAATCAACGGTTTCCAAGCTGCTTTCCGCCGGACAGAACCCCCGACCCGCCTTGAGGGCTGCCATCAGGCGTTTCGTCGACGACGCTCTTGGAGATGCCGGGTCCAAGCCGCCCGATCTGTTGGTCCTTGTCCAGGAGGCCTCCAATCACTCGGAGGTGTTCCGTAAGCTGCTGTTCGCCGCCGTGAACCTGATGAATGAAAACGAATAAAATCTTCGCAGATTTATCGGGCTGCGGATCCTGACGCTCGCTCACGAACCCCTCCTCGACTTTGCATCGTCGGGTCGTGGCTCATCGGTTCGCCCTTCGACGGTCGTTGGCAATCCCGGTAGCGCCCTGTCTGGCTACGCACCAGTGAACGCATCCTCGGCCGCAGCAGGTATGCCCCCTCTCATTGCAATACGGGGCAACGTGAAGGACGAGGCGCCATCGTGTTGTAAGTTTCGGTGGAGAGCACTTGTCGACGGCCTTGACGACCGCACACCGCAGCAGCGCCGTCATCGACGCGGTTCGGTCCGACCATGAAGGACAACGAATTCCAGTTCCATGGGGGGGCGGCGAAGCAGAACGGGGCTATCCTGAACACCGGCATCGCGGACCCACGGATGGTCACAGTCGTATCGAATGCCGTGAGCTTCGCCGTGTACATTGCCAATTTTCCCGACACCATCGCGAATAAGCCGGTGCAGAGGGAATTTCAGGCCTTCGCGAACCCAATATCGGCCGCCACGGCGTCCAGCCGGTCGGACACGCGCCCCTTGCGCTCGGAATACCGGTCGACGAGGTAGACGGATCGCTCGCGGGTCAGCAGCGTGAACCTGCACAGCTCCTCGCAGACATCGACGACGCGGTCGTACAGCGGTCCCGGCTTCATCCGGCCAGCCTCGTCGAACTCTTTGTAAGCCATCGGCACCGACGACTGGTTGGGGATGGTGATCATCCGCATCCAGCGCCCGAGGATGCGCAGGCCGTTCACGGCGTTGAACGATTGCGACCCGCCCGAGACCTGCATCACCGCCAGGGTCCGTCCCTGCGTCGGTCGTACCGACCCCTCGGACAGCGGGAGCCAGTCGACTTGGCTCTTCATCACCCCGGTCATGGCGCCGTGACGCTCGGGACTGACCCAGACGTGCCCCTCCGACCAGATCGAGAGGTTTCGCAGCTCCTGCACCTTGGGGTGATCCGCGGTGGTGTCGTCGGGCAGCGGCAGGCCGTGCGCGTCGTAGATCCGGACCTCGCCGCCCATCGCCTCTAGCAGGCGCGCGGCCTCGTAGGCGAGAAACCGGCTGAACGAGCGCTCCCGGAGCGATCCGTACAGGATCAGGAAGCGCTGGGCATGGGTGAACAGCGTGGCCACCTGCAAGTCTGCGGTGGTCGGAACGACGAAGTGTCCTTCGCTCAGGTTCGGCATTCCGTCGGCGAAGGGCTGTTTGGGCTTGTCCAAAGAGCTTCTATCCTCTACGTTTCAACGATGATTGAGATATTGACATCATGATGGACGAACGGCAAGCCGTCGCTGCCTTCGCGGCCCTTGGGCAGGAACACAGGCTCCGCATCGTGCGCCACCTCGTCACCGTCGGACCGGAAGGCATGGCCGCCGGCATGCTGGCCGAGGCGGTCGGCGTGTCCGGCACCAATCTGTCGTTCCACCTGAAGGAACTGAGCCACGCCGGCCTCGTCGCCTCCCGTCGCGAGGGCCGGTCGATCATCTACAGCGCCGCCTACCCGGACCTGTCGGACCTGATCCAGTTCCTGATGCGCGATTGCTGCCAGGGGCGTCCCGAGGTCTGCGCCCCCGCCGTCGCGGCGCTCGCCGCCTGTTGCACCCCCACCGGAGACACCGCCCATGCCTGACCGCGTCTACAATGTCCTGTTCCTGTGCACCGGCAACTCGGCCCGCTCGATCCTCGCCGAGGCGATGCTGGCCAAGGAAGGCCAAGGCCGCTTCCGGGCATTCTCCGCCGGAAGCCAGCCCAAGCTCGACGTCAACCCGATGGCCGTCCAAGTCCTGCGCGAGTCCGAGTACCCCACCAAGGGCCTTCGCTCGAAGTCATGGGACGCGTTCGCCGGCCCGGACGCACCGGTCATGGATTTCGTCTTCACCGTCTGTGACAACGCCGCCGGCGAGGCCTGCCCGTTCTGGCCCGGCCAGCCGGTGACCGCCCACTGGGGCATCGAGGATCCCGCCGCGGTCGAGGGCAGCGAGATCGAGCGGAAGACCGCCTTCGTCACCGCCCAGCGCTACCTCAAGAACCGGATCTCGGCCTTCCTCGCCCTGCCGATGGCGAGCCTCGACGCAGTCGCCCTGACCGCCCGGGTCCGCGAGATCGGCCAGCAGGCCGGCAACACCTCGCCCCGTCCGGAGGTCGCGTGATGGACGTCGTGATCTACCACAACCCGGATTGCGGCACGTCCCGCAACACCCTGGCCCTGATCCGCAACGCCGGCATCGAACCCCACGTGATCGAGTACCTCAAGACGCCACCGAGCCGGACCCTGGTTCGCCAACTCGCGGAGCGTGCCGGCCTCACCGTGCGCGGCCTCCTCCGCGAGAAGGGTACGCCCTACGCCGAGCTCGGCCTCGCCGACATGGCCCTGACGGACGACCGGCTTCTCGATGCCATCGAAGCGCACCCGATCCTGCTGAACCGCCCGTTGGTGGTGAGCCCGAAGGGCGTCTCCCTGTGCCGCCCCTCCGAGGCGGTCCTCGACCTCCTGCCGGCCCAGCAGGGCGAGTTCGTCAAGGAGGACGGCGAGCGCGTCGTCGACGAGCACGGGCGCCGCGTCGCCACCGCCTGAACCGTTCCAAGCCCCCAAGAACAAGAAACGGTCCCGATGCTCGCGCTCGCCATCTTCGCGGTCACCCTCGTCTTCGTCATCTGGCAGCCGAAGGGCTTCGGGATCGGATGGAGCGCCCTGATCGGGGCCGCCGTGGCGCTGGCCACCGGGGTCATCAGCCCCGGTGACGTCCCGGTGGTCTGGCACATCGTCTGGGACGCCACCTTCACCTTCGTGGCGCTCATCATCATCTCGCTGCTGCTCGACGAGGCGGGCTTCTTCCATTGGGCCGCGCTCCACATCGCCCGCTGGGGCGGGGGTCGGGGGCGCCTGCTGTTCCCGCTGGTGATCCTGCTCGGGGCCGCCATCGCCGCGGTGTTCGCCAATGACGGCGCCGCGCTGCTGCTCACGCCCATCGTGCTGGCCATCCTGCTGCGCCTCGAATTCAGGCCGGCGGCGGCACTGGCCTTCATCGTCGCCTGCGGGTTCGTCGCGGATTCGACCAGCCTGCCGCTGGTGATCTCCAACCTCGTCAACATCGTCTCGGCGAACTTCTTCGACATCTCGTTCAGCCGCTACGCCGCGGTGATGGTGCCGGTGAACCTCGTCTCGCTCGCGGCGACCCTTGTGGTGCTGTGGCTGTTCTTCCGGCGCGACCTGCCGGCAACGTACCCTGTCGGAGAGTTGGAGGCGCCTCGAAACGCGATCCGCGACCCGCTCGTGTTCCGGGCGGCGTTCCCGCTCCTCGGACTGCTGCTGGTCGCCTACTTCGTGACGGCGCCGTTCGGCGTGCCGGTCTCGGTCGTCACCTGCGCCGGTGCCCTGATCCTGCTCGGTCTCGCGAACCGGAGCCGGGTGATCCCCATCCGCAAGGTGCTGGCGGGAGCCCCGTGGCAGATCGTGCTGTTCAGCCTCGGCATGTACCTCGTCGTCTACGGCCTGAAGAACGCCGGCCTGACCGACTACCTGGCTCAGGGGCTGACCTGGCTCTCGGGTCACGGACCGTTCGTGGCCACCATCGGCACGGGGGTCGCCGCCGCGATCCTGTCGTCGGTGATGAACAACATGCCGAGCGTGCTGGTCGGCGCGCTCTCGATCCAACAGGCCCCGGACCTGTCGCCCCTGATGCGCGAGCTGATGGTCTACGCCAACGTCATCGGCTGCGACCTCGGACCGAAGCTCACGCCGATCGGTAGCCTCGCGACGCTGCTCTGGCTCCACGTCCTCGACACCAAGGGGCAGCGCATCACCTGGGGCCAGTACATGCGGGTCGGCCTCGTCATCACCCCGCCGGTCCTCCTCGTGACCCTAGCAGCGCTGGCGCTCTGGCTGCCGGTGCTCGGGGCCCGGTAGCGATCCGATGGGTCCGGCGCGCCGCTGGCCGGTGATCTCGGCCCTTGGCGTCATCCAGATCCTGACCTGGGGCTCCTCGTTCTACCTGCCGGCGGTGCTCGCCGGCCCCATCGCCGACGGGACGGGTTGGCCGTTGGCCTGGGTGGTCGGCGGCCTGTCGGTCGGCCTTCTGGCGGCGGCCTTCGCATCGCCACGGGTCGGGCTCGCCATCCACCGGCACGGGGGCCGACCGGTCCTTGCGCTGGCGGCAGTGCTTCTCGCCGTGGGGCTCGCCATCCTCGGCGGCGCACCGAACCTGCCGGTCTACCTCGCGGGTTGGATCGTGATCGGGCTCGGCATGGGCTGCGGCCTCTACGATCCGGCCTTCGCGACGCTCGGCCGCCTCTACGGGTCCGACGCGCGCCCCGCCATCACGACGCTGACCCTATGGGGTGGGTTCGCGAGCACGGTCTGCTGGCCGCTCTCGGCCTTCCTCGTCGCGCGGATCGGATGGCGTGGGACCTGCCTCGCCTATGCCGGCCTGCACATCACGGTGACCCTGCCGCTGGCGCTCCTCATGATCCCGCCAATGCCGGCCAAGGTCGTCGGAAGCGTTCGGGAGCGCCGTGACGGAGGCACGCTCACCGCCCGCGAGCGACGGGCCTACCTGCTGATGGCGGCCGTCCTCGTGTTCGGGGGCACCGTGATGGCGATGGTCTCCGTGCACCTGATCGCGTTGCTCCAGGCGAGGGGCGTGGCCCTGGCCTCCGCCGTCACGTACGGCGCGCTGATCGGACCGGCACAGGTCGGTGCCCGTCTCGTCGAGATGGCGGGCAAGGGCCGCCACCATCCGCTCTGGACGCTGGCCGCCGCCATGGCGCTGGTGTCCCTAGGCCTCGGCATCCTGGCGGCCGGCCTTCCCGCGGTCGGCGTCGCGCTGGTCCTGTATGGGGCCGGCAACGGCATCTACTCCATCGCCCGTGGTGCGGTCCCGCTCGCCCTCTTCGGGCCGGTTCGCTACCCTGTGCTGATCGGGCGCCTCGCCCGGCCCGGGCTGATCGCCCAGGCGCTGGCACCTGCGCTCGGAGCCCTAGCGCTGGCTTATGGCGGTCCGGACGTGGCCTACGGCCTGCTGCTGATACTCGCCCTGGCAAATCTCGGATTGGCGGTCACGCTCCTTCGCAACGGATAGATGCCGCGCGTCGAGGGCCATAGGCGACCGACGTAGGAGTTCCCGTGCGCTGACGGGATGGATACGACCGTGTGGCCTGTCACGTCAGGCCGGGCAAGCTCCTCGGCTTGAAGAAATCGGCCATGCCTGAATGCCATCGAGGCGCGAGGTCGCGAGGACCGCCAGGGTCAGCTTTCCCCATCCACGAGCGTGCCTTCGCCGACCTGTGAAACGCGGCGAGGCAACTCGCGGACAAGCGCCGTTCGCCTGAAGGGGGTCAGCTTCCGCCAGGCACGGATTTCCGGAACGGTGCGGCCGCATCCCAAGCACCACCCGGTCCTGCCGTCGAAGCGGCAGACCCCCGTGCACGGATCGTCCTTCCTCATGAGAGCGCCCTTCCGAAAACGTGCGTCCAACGGCCACTCGACATGTATAGGGTAGCCCCCTATGTTACTAGAGGAACGAGGAAGCCGATGTCATGGCCCACACCGTCAAGGACAAGACCAAGCTCTTGGCGCGCGTGCGCCGGATCAAGGGACAGGCGGAGGCCGTCGAGCGCGCCCTGGAGGCGGAGATCGGCTGCTCCGACGTCCTTATGCTGGTCGCCTCGATGCGCGGGGCCATCAACGGACTGACCTCCGAACTGATGGAGGAGCACATCCGCCATCACGTCGTCGATCCCGCACACGAACCCGATCCGAACCGTGCCAGGGGTGCGTCCGAGCTGATCGAGGTCATCCGCACCTACCTGAAGTGAGATCCCGCATGGACATGATGCACGCAAACCCGGGGCACGCTCCCTCCGCCCCGGCCGAGGCCCACGGTCACTCACATATCTTTCTCGGCGAAGGTCATGACCGCAACGAGCGCCGGACCTGGGCCGTCATCGCGCTCTGCGGTGTCATGATGGCCGCCGAGATCGTCGGCGGCATGCTGTTCGGCTCCATCGCCCTCGTCGCCGACGGCCTGCATATGTCGACGCATGCGGGGGCCCTCCTGCTCGCCGCAATGGCCTATCGCTATGCACGCCGGCATGCCGACGATGACCGCTTCACCTTCGGGACGGGTAAGTTCGGAGACCTCGCCGGGTTCACCAGCGCCATCGTGCTCGCGATGATCGCCCTGCTGATCGCCTACGAGGCGGTGCTCCGGCTCATCGAGCCCGTGGCCATCGACTACAACGAGACCATCGCCATCGCAGTGCTCGGCCTCGGCGTGAACCTCGCCAGCGTCTGGCTCCTGGGAAGCGACCACGACCACGGCCACGGACATCATCACGGCCACGAGCATGGTCACGAAGACCATGACGACGCGGCGCGGACCATCGTGACACCGACGGAGACGTTCGGCCTGGAGATCCACGAGGACGGCGTGCCGCCACGCTTCCGATTGACAGCGCAGGGTGCGGAGTCCCTCGCCCCGGTCGAGGCCATGACCATCGAAACGGTGCGTCCGGACGGAACGCGGCAGACTTTCGCGATGACCCGCAAGGGCGACGTCGTCGAGAGCATCGAGATGATCCCAGAGCCCCACGCCTTCGAGGCGACCCTGTGCTTCCCGGGATCGGAACGGGCCGGGTCCGTGACCTTCGAGGAGCATGCGCATGGGCATCACGGCGCCATGCACCGGGACAACAACATGCGAGCGGCCGTGGTGCACGTGGTGGCCGACGCCGCCGTCTCGGTGCTGGTGATCGGCGGCCTTTTGCTCGCCCGCTTCCTGGGTTGGACCTGGATGGATCCCGTGGCCGCCATCATCGGATCGGTCGTGATCGCGAGTTGGGCCTACACCTTGGTACGGGACACGGGTGGGGTCCTTCTCGACATGCAGCCCGATCAGGGTCTCGTCCGGAAGGTGCGGAGCGTCATCGAGGAACAGGGCGACCGCGTCGCCGACCTGCACGTGTGGCGGTTGGGCCCCGGTCACCTCGGCGCCATCGTCTCGGTTGCCACGGCACAGGCGCGCGGGCCGGACTTCTATCGTCACCTTCTCGCGCCGTTCGGAAACCTGTCCCACCTCACGGTCGAGATCCGTATGGTGCCGCGCGGATAGAGGCATTGCGCCTTCCGTCTCGCTGACACGTCTCGGACTTCTCGGAGGCCCCCGTGCTGCCCCGGCAGGGGCGACATTCGGTCCAACCGCCGAGACGGTCCCTCTCGGTCCGTTCGCAGCCTCGGTGCCCGGCAACGAGACCGCCTCCGATGAGTGGCCAAGTGCCGCCTTGAGAAAAATTGCGGTCGTCGGAATCGGCGACTCGCGAAATCACGCTTCGTCGCGAGGCTCGGAGCGCCTCTATCAAAGGGGACGACCGTGCCGAACGGGGTAAAGCCCCACCCGATTATAGCCCGGTCTCAACCCGCCCTGGCAGGCCACTGCCGGTGCAGGTCATCGATGACGAACGCGTGCTCGTGCCGACAGTGACCGACCCCTTGGACGTGCGGATGTGACGGATCGAGATCCCCGTGGGCGTGGGCGACGACGTCCGGGTCGGAGGCGGGCCACATCAGGGCGGCTGCCACGACCCCCGCGACGGTCAGCGCACCCAGGACCGCAAGGGTCGCCGGCATCCCGACGGTGGCGCCGAGCCAGCCTGCCAGTGGGTAGGTCACGAGCCACGACGCGTGCGAGAGCGCGAACTGTGCGGCGAACACCGCCGGCCGGTCCTCGGGGCTCGCCGAGCGACGCAGCAGGCGGCCGGTCGGGGTCTGGGCGGCGGAGTAGCCGATCCCGAGGGCGAGCCAGGTCCCGAGCAGCACCGGCCAGCCGATGGCCCCGCCCCAGGTCAGGGCCGCGACCCCGACGAGGACGACGCCAAGGAAGGCCGCGGACGGCAGCATGACGCCACGGTCTGACAGGCGGTCGAGCACCCGCGGCAGCACCAGGGCCGCGATCATCGAGCCGCCCCCGAAGAGCCCGAGGGCGATGGCGACGTCGTCCTGGGGACGTCCGAGCAGGGCCTGAACGATCACCACGGTGTTGACGATGACCATCGCCCCGGCGGCGGCGACCGCGAGGTTCAGGGCGAGCAGGCCGCGCAGGCGTGGGGTCGCCAGGTAGATCCGTAGGCCCCGCGTGGTGCGGTCGTAGACGCCACCTTGCCGGTCGGACCGGGTGGCCACCGGCAGGGTCACAGAGACCACCAAGGCCGCCGAGCACAGGAAGCCCACGACGGTGCCCCCGAACAGCCAGTTGTAGCTGATGACCGTCAGCAGCAGGGCCGCCAGGGTCGGGCTGAGCAGGTTCTCCAGGTCGTAGGCGAGGCGGGAGAGCGACAGGGCGCGGGTGTAGTCGCGCTCGTCCGGCAGGATGTCCGGGATGGTCGCCTGGAAGGTCGGGGTGAACGCTGCCGAGGCCGATTGCAGGACGAAGATCAGAACGTAGATCTGCCAGACCTGATCGACGAAGGGCAGCATCAACGCGATGGCGGCGCGGACGAGGTCCGTGGCCACCAGGAAGGCCCGTCGCGGCAATTGCCCTGTGAAGGCGCCTGCCACGGGCGCGACCACGACGTAGGCGACCATCTTGATCGCGAGGGCGGTTCCGAGCACGGCACCGGCCCGGTCCCCGGCCAGCCGGTAAGCCAGTAGCCCCAGGGCGACGGTGAGAAGGCCGGTGCCGATGAGGGCGATGACCTGCGCGGCGAAGAGATGCCGGTAGGTCCGGTTCGAAAGGACGGCGAGCATGGCGTCGGGTCCTAGAGGTACTTCGCCATCGCCTTGAACTCGGACAGCGCGTCCTTGGCGGACTTACCCCCGTGCCCGACGCCGTCCGCCAGGCAATGCTCCATGTGATCCTCGATCAGCACGCGCTTCGCGTTCGTGATCGCGCTCTCGACCGCATGGAGTTGCTGGGCGAGGTCCACGCAAGGTCGCCCCTCCTCGATCATGGCGATGACGCCGGCGAGGTGACCATGGGCCCGCTTGAGGCGCTTGACGATATCGGGATGCGACGCGTGCTGCATGATGACATCCTATCCCCCCGGGTGGGATGTGGGAAGACGGATTTGCGGCCCCGGTGCGGCTGCATCGGGTGGAGGCGTGGCGTCGAGGGTGGGTCGGATCGGGCGGTTCCTGGCAGTGCTCGTGGCACTCGTGCTGATCGCGACCTCGGTGATGCCGCTGGTCGCGGAAGCGCGCGGCGACAGCGCGGCCGCCCATACCCAAGCCTTCCACGCCTTCCACGCGATCGATCACGACGACCACGATGACGATCATGGTCCCGACGGTTCCGGTCCGGGCGACCTCGCCCATCACGCGCATTCCCACGCCCAGACCCTGGCGACCGCCTATCCGTCCGCCATGCCCACGAACGTGAATGGCGCCGACGTCCGGTTCCGGGCCGTCCACGACCGAGCCAGGGTCGGTCGCGAAGGCAGGGCGCCGTTCGAGCCACCCAGGGGCTGAGGCAGGGCCGCCCGGCGACGTCGGGCCCTTTCCTCCAACGCACCTGCGCTCCCAGGACCCGCCATTCGGCGGCACCCGGCGGCGATGGCTCATGGCATCGACATGTTCAAACGTACCCTCCTCGTCCTGGGGGCCGCCGGCGGCGGCTTCCTGATCGCGACCGTCTGGCCGGGCGCACCGGACGCCCTCCGGTCGCGCCTTGCGCAAAGCGGCCTTCTCCCAGCCTCTCCCTCCGCCACCGGCAGCCCTGCGCCGATGCCGGCGGCGGCACCGAAGCCTGAGGAGCCGGGCCTCGTTCGCCTGACCCAGGACCAGATCGTCAAGGCGGGCATCCGCACCGACGCCGTCCAGGGCGGCCGGCTCGCCCGCCATCTCCACGTACCGGGCACCATCGTCCCGAGCGCCAACAACACCGCCCGCATCGCGGTGAAGACGCAAGGGACGGTGGCGGAACTGCGCAAGGGGCTTGGGGACCGGGTCGCCAAGGGTGAGGTCGTCGCCCTACTCG
The DNA here is from genome assembly GCF_008039455.1 of Methylobacterium sp. WL116. Taxonomy (NCBI): domain Bacteria; kingdom Pseudomonadati; phylum Pseudomonadota; class Alphaproteobacteria; order Hyphomicrobiales; family Methylobacteriaceae; genus Methylobacterium; species Methylobacterium sp. WL116. The sequence goes on along the minus strand of NZ_VRUV01000001.1, from coordinate 85,389 downwards.
ACAGCCGCGAGATCGCCGACACCAAGAGCGAGTACCTCGCCGCCCGTCTCTCGGCCGGCCTGCAGAAGACCCTGTACGAGCGTGATCAGTCGCTCTGGGACAAGCGCATCTCGTCCGAGCAGCAGTACCTGCGCTCCCAGGCGAGTTACGAGGAGCTCAAGGTCAAGGTGGACTCCGCCCGGCGCAAGCTCACCTTCCTCGGCTTAAGCCCCGCCGAGATCGAGGCCCTGCCCACCCTTCCGGCGGCGCAGTTCGAGCGGCAGGAGATCCGATCCCCCATCGCAGGCAGGATCGTCGAACGGCGGGTCGACCTCGGCGCCGCGGTCGGACGCGACAACCTGGAGACCGAGCTCTACAGCGTCGTGAACCTTGCCCAGGTCTGGGTCGACCTCGCGGTCTCTCCGGGCGACCTGCCTCTGGCCCGCGAGGGCCAGACGGTCACCGTGTGGACCCAGGCGACCGACGAGCGCGCCGAGGGCAGGATCGTCTTCATCGGTCCGGTCCTCGACCAGAACACCCGCGCCGCCCGCGTCGTGGCCGAGTTGCCAAACCCCGACGAACACTGGCGGCCCGGGTCCTTCGTCTCGGCCGAGATCGCCGTCTCCGACAAGCCGGTGCGCAACCTCGTCCCGTCCGCGGCGATCCAGACCATCGCGGGCAAGCCGATCGTGTTCGTGAAGGTCGAGGGCGGCTTCGAGGCGAGACCCGTCGGAGTTGGGCGATCCGACGACGGGAGCATCGAGGTCACCACCGGGCTGGCGCCCGGCGACGTCATCGTCGTCGCCAACAGCTTCATTCTGAAGGCCGAGCTCGGCAAGGGCGCGGCGGAGGACTGAGCCATGATCCGCCCGGTCCTCGCCTTCTCCGTCACCAACCGCTACGCGGTCATCCTGGTGACCCTCATCGCCACCGCCCTCGGTGCGTGGTCGCTGGCCCGGCTCCCCATCGATGCCGTGCCAGACGTCACCAACAACCAGGTCCAGATCAACGCCGTCGCCACATCCCTGACGCCGGTGGAGATCGAGAAGCAGGTCACGGTGCTGATCGAGAGAGCCCTCGCCGGGACGCCTGGTCTGGAGACGATGCGCTCGTTCTCGCGCAACGGGTTCGCCCAGCTCACCGCCGTGTTCAGCGACAAGGTCGACGTCTACTTCGCCCGCGCCCAGGTCAACGAGCGCCTCGTCGAGGTGCGCGGGAGCCTGCCGCCGGGGGTCGAGGTCAAGCTCGGGCCGATCTCCACCGGCCTTGGGGAGATCTATTGGTGGGCGGTCGAGTACCTTCCGCCCGGCGAAGGGGCGCCCGTCCGGGACGGCAAGCCCGGCTGGCAGACCGACGGCAGCTACCTGACGCCCGAGGGCGAGCGCCTTTCCGACGACTTCCGTCGCACCGTCTACCTCCGCACGGTGCAGGACTGGATCATCCGTCCGCAGATGAAGAGCGTGTCGGGAGTCGCCGGCGCCGACGCGATCGGCGGCTACGTCAAGGAATACCAGGTCCAGCCCGACCCGATGAGGCTCGTCGGCTACGGGCTGTCGTTCAAGGACGTGGCCGACGCCATCGAGGCCAACAACGCCACCCGCGGGGCCAACTACGTCGAGCGCAACGGCGAGGGCTACATCGTCCGGGCCGGCGGCCTAATCGAGAACATCGGCGAGATCGCCGAGATCGTGGTCGCCACCCGCGCCGGGGTCCCGATCCTGGTGCGGGACGTCGCGAACGTCACCATCGGGCGCGAACTCCGCACCGGCTCGGCCAGCGAGAACGGACGCGAGGTGGTGCTCGGCACCGCCCTGATGCTGATCGGCGGCAATAGCCGTACGGTGTCGGCCGCGGCCGATGCCAAGATCACCGAGATCAACAGGCTGCTGCCGCCGGGCATCGTGGCGCGGACCCTGCTGAGCCGGACCGAGCTCGTCGACGCTACGATCAGGACGGTGGCCAAGAACCTCGCCGAGGGGGCGCTCCTCGTCGTGGCCGTGCTGTTCCTGGCGCTCGGCAACATCCGCGCGGCCATCATCACGGCCCTGGTCATTCCGGTGGCCATGATGCTCACCGCCACCGGCATGCTCGCCGGCCGCATCAGCGCCAACCTGATGAGCCTGGGCGCCCTCGACTTCGGCCTCATCGTCGACGGCGCGGTCATCATCGCCGAGAACAGCTTGCGTCACCTCGCGCAACGCCAGCACGAACTCGGGCGCAAGCTCTCGCAGGAGGAGCGCCTCACCACGGTCCGGGTCTCGGCCGAGGAGATGATCAAGCCCACCGTCTACGGGCAGGCCATCATCATCCTGGTCTACGTGCCCCTCCTCACCTTCACCGGCGTCGAGGGCAAGACCTTCACGCCGATGGCGCTGACGGTGCTAATAGCCCTGGTGGCGGCTTTCGTGCTGTCGCTGACGTTCGTGCCGGCGATGATCGCGACCTTCGTTACCGGCCGCGTGAGCGAATCCGAGAATGCCCTCATCCGGGGGATCAAGGCGGCCTACCGCCCGCTCTTGGATGGTGCGATCCGGGTACCAATGGCCTTCGTCGCGGGCGCGGTTGTCCTGCTCGGCTTAGCGGGCGCGCTGTTCACGACTCTCGGGCAGGAGTTCGCGCCGACCCTCGACGAGAAGAACATTGTTATGGAGGCCCGGCGCATCCCGTCGACCTCGATCTCGCAGTCCCAATCCATGCAGCTCGGCGTCGAGCGGGCGATGAGCAAGTTCCCGCAGATCGCCTTCGTCTTTTCGCGATGCGGCACCCCCGACATCGCCGCCGACCCGATGCCGCCCAACGCCTGCGACGCCTACCTCATCATGAAGCCCCAGGCCGCGTGGCCCGACCCGAGCCTTACCAAGGAGGCCCTGATCGGCCAGCTTGAGGCCGAGGCGAAGCTCATCCCCGGCACCCTGCTCGGGTTCTCCCAGCCGATCCAGATGCGCTTCAACGAGCTCATCGCCGGCGTCCGCGACGACCTTGCGGTCAAGGTCTCCGGCGAGGAATTCGGACCGATGGTCGAGGGCGCGAACAAGATCGCCGGCATCCTGCGCGGGCTCGAAGGCGCGGCCGACGTGAAGGTCGAGGAGGCGGTCGGATTGCCGTTCATGGATATCAAGATCGACCGTCGAGAGATCGGGCGGCGGGGTCTCAGCCTCGCCGACGTTCAGGACGTCATCGGCACGGCAATCGGTGGCAAGGACGCCGGTCTCGTGTTCGAGGGTGACCGCCGCTTCAAGATCGTCGTCCGCCTCTCCGACGCGATCCGCGGCGACGTCGAGGCGCTGAAGAACCTGCCGGTACCGCTGCCGGCCAAGCCAGGCATGGCCGAGGGTGCGAGCGTGCCGTTGCGCCAGGTCGCCTCGTTCAGCTTCACCGAAGGGCCGAACCAGGTCAGCCGCGAGGACGGACGCCGTCGGGTCGTGGTGACCGCCAACGTGCGCGGTCGCGACATCGGCTCGCTCGTGGCGGAGGCGCAGGCACGCATCGCCAAGGAGGTGACGTTGCCGGCGGGGTACGAGGTGCGCTGGGGCGGCCAATTCGAGAACCTGACGGCGGCCCGGCAGCGCCTGATGGTCGTGGTGCCGGCCTGCTTCGCCCTGATCTTCATCCTGCTTCTCGGGGCGCTCGGCTCCGCCCGTGACGCGGCCATCGTGTTCAGCGCGGTGCCGTTGGCGCTCACCGGCGGCGTCGCGGCCCTGGGGCTGCGAGGGATGCCGTTCTCAGTCTCGGCGGCCGTCGGGTTCATCGCCCTGTCCGGGGTCGCGGTGCTCAACGGCCTCGTGCTCCTCAACCACGTCAAGCAACTGGTCGCCAATGGGGCCGCCGTCCCGACCGCCGTTCGCGAGGGGGCGATGACCCGGCTCCGACCGGTGGTTATGACCGCACTCGTCGCGGCGCTGGGCTTCGTGCCGATGGCGCTTGCGACGGGCACGGGGGCGGAGGTCCAGAAGCCGCTGGCGACCGTGGTCATCGGCGGCTTAATCAGCGCGACCCTGCTCACCCTCGCCGTCCTGCCGGCACTCTACACGCGGTTCGGGAAGGCGCCATTGATCCAGCAACCGGCCGAACGCATGTACCGACGATCCGTCGAGGCGGCCGAGTAAATGCGCCTCACCCATTCCGATGCCCGCCAATCTCACGACAGGAGCGAGTTTTTCGGGAATGCTCGATTCGCTTCGAGAATCATGAGGCGATTCGCTTGAACGTGCGCAGCACTTTCGTACGCTATCGGCGAGGTGGAGTTACATGACTTGCGCCGAGGCCCACCCCAGTGTCTTACGGATCTCAAGAAACCGTCCTCATCGCACCTTTCGGATCGTCGTGACGACGTAGTGGCCTTTCACCCGATCGGCATCGAATTCGACGAAGTCTCCCGGTTTCAGGTCCTTGAGTAGCGTGCGGTCCGTGACGGCATAGCCCGTCGTCATTTCGTCCATGTCTAGCATGGGGATGGCCTCATGCCTGAGCGTGATCCGAGCCGCCGCGAGGTCGATTTTCTCGACCTGCCCGTTGATGGCTTGTGCGCGCACGGGTCCCGACATCACGACCAGCGATGCTGCCAGGGCAAGAAGGGCTCTCGGGCGTTTCATGGCGGGTAGCTTCCTGTTCAAGCGAAGACGTCGCCGGGCGCCGAGGCGAAGCGGCTTCCGGCTCACGCCCGCGGTGGCGCCACCGTAGGCGCCCCTCCTACGAGAGATGACCATCTGGGTATGAAGGCCGGCACCTGTCGCGCGTAGGCCGCGTAGGTTTCCCCGAACCGCGTCGACGCCTCCCGTTCCTCGTTCCGGGCGAGGCGGACGTACATGACGATCAGGAACGGGAACATCGCCAGCGTCAGCAGGGTCGGCCACTGGACCAGGAACCCGAGCAGTACCAGGACGAACCCGGCGTACTGGGGATGGCGGACGTAGCCATAGGCCCCGTCCATGGCGAGGCGGCCTTCCTTCTGGGCGGTGTAGAGGGTCTTCCAGGCCGCCGAGATGACCATGAATCCCGTGATGATCAGGATGTAGCTAAGGATGTGGAAGGGCCCGAAATGGGGATTGGTCTTCCATCCGAACATCGTCTCCAGGAGATGGCCGGCGTCGTGCGAGAACCAGTCGACCCCGGGGTAGTAGGTCTGCAGCCAGCCCGACAGGACGTAGATGGTGAGCGGAAAACCGTACATCTCGGCGAACAGGGCCACGACGAAGCCGCTGAACGCGCCGAACGACCGCCAGTCCCGCGGCGTGCTCGGCTTGAAGAAGCTTAGGGCGAACAGGATGAAGACTGTCGCGTTGATGAGCGCGAGGCCCCAGAGGCCGTAGGCGGACCCTGTATCGTGCATCGGACCTGCCCTCAGGGTGGCTCCGGAACGGTCCACCGACGGCAGGAGGATCGCATTCCACCTTTCCCCGGGCCTTGATCTGCATCAAGGACATCCGCGTCCGGGAGCCTAGGCTTCGGATCGATCAGCTTCGATGACGGCGGAGACCATCATGGCGACCTTGCGCACCGACAGGACATCGTCATCCCTCCGGGCCGGGTTCCGTTCGCCGCTGAACCTCGTCGCCACCGGGTGGGCGATGACGAGCGCGCTCGTGGGGATCTTCGTCATATGCGAGGTCCTCGCCGGCATCTGGCCGACGGCCCTGCTCTCCCACGGCTGGATAAGCCTGTTCGCGACGGAGCCCGACAACATCGCGAAGACCTCCGTCGAGGGCGTCTTCGGCAGCGCGGTCGCCGCCTGGATCGCGGCCCTGCTGTTCGTCCCCGTCTACAATCGGATGGCAGAGCGCTGAGCGGGCCGACCTCGCCCCCGATACGGGAGACCCCGACATGAACATGACGCCACCCGTCGACGCGGGGCTTCCGGGATCGAAGCGGTTCCCCCTGCTCGGGACGCCGATGGGTTGGACCCTATCGCTGATTCTGGCAGCGCTCGGGGCGTACCTGCTCACCTATCATACCACCCACGTCTTCCTCTTGCTCCCCTATACGCTGTTGCTGGCCTGCCCCCTGATGCACTTTTTCGGGCATGGCGGTCACGGGCATGCCCAGGCGGCACCCGAGGCCGCACCGACCGACAGCCCGGCAGTCTCGGCTCATGCCGACGAGTCTCGGGGCGGCGCCCCGATTTCCAAACCAGCCCAAGGGCGCGGTCCGGACTGAAGCCTGAACCGAGCCTTCAGAGCGGGTTCAGAGCCGTCCGGCCATGATCCTGGCTTACGGCGGCCGCTGGGCTGGCCGCATCGGAGGATGCCATGTCGATCAGGAAGGCCATCTTCGCAGCCATCGTCCTCACGCTGGCGGTGCCCCTCGGACCAGCGTCGGCCCATGACGAGGAATACGAGCATCTACGGGACCACGCCGAGCACGGCCGCTTCCATGAGCGCGTGGACCGCGCGCACGAGGCCGCCCACGAATTCGGACTGTTCGAAAGTGCCGGCGACCATCGTCGCTACCATCATCGCTATGGCCATTCCCACGAGGATTTCCACGACGACTATCCCAGGACAACTCGCGACCATGGTCATTACGACAATGACGAGTTCTGAGGGCGACAAGGACGGAAATTGAGACCGGGGTCTTGACCATCCAACCATGGGAAGCCCCATCTCGATGGGACGAGACCCGATAGGAGAGCCGTCATGTTCCAGATCAACGTCATCAAGATGAACTGCGGCGGTTGCGCCAAGTCGGTCACCCGCGCGATCCACGGCGTGGATGCCAGCGCCACCGTCGCGGTCGACCTCGCCGCCGGCACGGTCGCGATCGCCAGCCCCGCCGGTGCCCCGGTCGGACGCTTCGTCGATGCCGTCCGTGCCGCCGGCTACGGCGCGGACACCCAGCCTCTTGCAGCCTGACCGGACGGTGCCGGAACGTATAGTTCCGTTTCAATCATTCCCCTTACGAACCAGGTCTCGAAACGGGGGGAGATCGTTCCTGACCTTCGACCTGCAACTCGTGCCCCTGACGGCGGCGATGAGCGCGACGATCATCGCCGCCGTCGCGCCATCTGCCGTGCAGGCTCATGAGGGCCCCCACCATCCCGGGCATAGAAAGGTCGCTGTGAGGCCGCACCGGGGATTGCCCCGACCTCGTCGAGACCCCTGACATCGGTGGCCTCACCAACCCGTCCGACCATCGCAGCCATGGCCTTGCCCGTGGGCGCGGCTGGAACGATCCAATCCGACGAGATAGGCAGGGACTGCTGCTCTAGCCCGTGCGACGCAACCTGCTGGGTGTTATGTCCTGCGGTGTTGCCGGCATCCTAACCGGCGCCGCCTCCCTGACGGTGCCCGCCTTCGGGCAAGCCGTCTTGGTCCCCAACGACGTCGGAGGTCTTTTCGGCCTCGGCGTCGAGGTGCCGCCCGAGCCCTACGATCCCTCGCTGTGCCTTGCGGCCTCGAACAGGGCCCGCGCCTCGTCCCGCCGAAGCTGCCGCTGAACGACAGGACTGACTTCCCGTTTGCCTTCCGCGTAAAGGCCCCCGGGCGGAGTGACACGGATACGAGTTGCTTACCGCCCCGTCAGCATCAACGGGGAAGAACCTTCTCTTGAGCGTTGTAGGAGGAGTAGTGCTTACTTCCGGGAACCCTCATCGAAGCGGAGCCGTTCATCGACGATTATCGCCGTCCATGCCCGGCCCCGGTCACGGGCCAATCCGGTTCGTTCCGTCAATCTAAAAACGAGGAAACCTCATGAAGAAGTCCCTTTTCGCAGCCGCTGTCCTGGCGTCTCTCGGCGCCTTGGCCGCTCCCGCCTCGGCTGCGCCTGGCGTGATCGGCGCCGTCGATGCCACCACCAATGTCGTCGACGTGCGGATGGACGGCATGCACGGGCATCACCGCATGATGGGCCACGGCCATATGCGCGGCCGTCACATGATGCGCGGGCGCATGATGCGGCATCACATGGGCCGCCATCACCGTATGTGATCTGAAAGGGGCCCTGGCGGGCCCCTTATCTCTGTTCGTGCATGCTTGCCCGTTCAGGCCGGCAGTGCGCGATCCGAGTATGTCGCGCGGAAGGGACTTCAGATCACCTTCCCTCCGCAGTAGCGAGCGAATGCGCTGCGGCCTCGCGGCCCGAACAGCACGACCTCGTAAGTGTCGGGCTCCATCCCGTCGACCTCCATGCCGGGCGATCCCGTTGGCATGCCAGGCACGGCCAGTCCCGTGCCTTGCGGACTCTCCACCAGCAAGCGCTTGATCGCGCCGGCCGGGACGTGTCTCTCGACCACGTAGCCGCCGACCTGGGCGGTGTGGCAGGAGGCGAGGTCCCGGGGCACCCCGAGCCGGGCCTTCACCGGGTTCACGGGACGCTCGGTCACCGTCACGATGAAGCCGGCCTCACGCAGGTGCGCGACCCATTTCACGCAGCAGCCGCAACTCGGGTCCTTGGTCACCGCGACCCTGGGCAGACTTTCCGCCATGGCGTCCCGTCCGAACGCTAGCCCTGCCGCCAAACCCGCGAGCAACGCTCTCCGTGATGGCACCGTATCGTGCCGCATCGTCATCTCCCGTTAGTCCTCGCTCGGCCGCCAAGGGCAGCCGAACGTCCTCTTCTTCCACGCCGTGTCGCGCCGCATCGGCCGGGCGCAGCCCTCGCCCCTTCACCAGGGCGTAGACCGCCGGAATCACGACGAGGGTCAGCACGGTCGAGGATAACATGCCGCCGATCATGGGGACCGCGATGCGCTGCATGACCTCGGACCCGGAGCCCGTGCTCCAGAGGATGGGCAGGAGACCGGCCATGATGGCGACCACCGTCATCATTTTGGGCCGGACACGCTCGACCGCGCCGACCATGATGGCCCGCCTTAGGTCCTCGCGCGCGAGGGGGGCGTCCCGCGCGTGCGCACCCGGCCCGGACCTCTCCGAGGGCGTGGTCGAGGTTGTTGAACATGCAGTTGCTCAGTTGAACTTGCAGCCAGTGGTCGAGTCGTAGGGCGCCCTCAGCTACACCGCGCCCTATCGACCCGAACGTCGGTTTCCGATGACTGTTGATTAGGCCGCGAGGGGCAAGGTATCGGCCCCGTAGCCGGCGGCTCGGACGGCATCGACGAAGCGTCCGACCGGGGCACCGGCGGTGCTGGCGATCGCGACCGTGCCGGCGGCGAGGTCGACCGCGACGGTGGCGCCGGCATCTACGCCGTGGATCGCGCGGGTGACCGACTTGGCGCAGCCGCCGCAGTTCATCTTGGTGACCTTGATCTCGAACATGACGACTATCCTATTTGGTGACGTCCCATCGAGATGGGGCTTCCCTTGGTGGTAAGGTCAATGGCCCTCGGATTGCTGATGCCGACCGATACCGCGTCGCCGATTGTCGGAGGGTGCGGGAATGAACCGGCATTCTCCGACCGCTCCATTCTCGCATTCGCCGATCATGCACGAAAGCTCGCCGCTCAGGGTAATGAGCTAGGCGACCCGGGCGAGGTGGCGACGGGCGACTCGGTCTTTTCAACTCGGCTTGACGTGCCTAACCGGTCCTCAGTGACCGTCGCCTAGGCATTCGCCGTGATCGGACAGGACTTCGATGACGCGGCATTCGCCGACGCGTCCGTGCCCACATTCGCCGACCATGCGTGAGAGTTCGGCCCTTAAAGCGGTGAGGCGTTCGATGCGCCCGTCGACCTCGGCGAGATGCCGCCGGGCGATGACGTCGACCTCCGCGCAGGGAAGATCCGGCCGGGCGTTAAGCGCGAGCAACTCGCGGATGGCATCGACCTCGAAACCGAGCTGCCGGGCGTGGCGGATGAAAGCCAGCCGCGCCACATGGGCCTGCCCGTAGTTCCGACGCCCCCCGGCGGTGCGTGGCGGGGCCGGCATCAGGCCGACATCCTCGTAGTAGCGCACCGTCGTCGCGAGGACGCCCGTGCGCTTCGATAGCTCGCCGATGGAAATTTCCATTTATCGCTTGCTCCTCTAGCCACTGGAGGAGTTAAGCCGTCGTCGACCCAGAAGGAAGACCGTCGATGGCCAGACCAGACGTCGCGATCCCCGGCCCACCGGACGACGCCACCCGACCCGCGATCCCGCAGCTCCGACTGGTCGTCTCGGGAATGGATTGCGGCTCGTGCGCCGCGAAGATCGAGAACGCCGTCCGCCGACTGGACGGGATCGAGGACGTCGCCGTCTCGGTCCCCGCCGGCACGGTGACGATCAGGCACCGCGCCGGCGTCACGCGGGCGACGCTGGCCGCGACGGTAACCTCACTCGGCTTCGGCGTCGCCGACCCTGCGGTCGATGCCGCTTCCGGGACGGGTGAACAACCGAACGCACTCGAATCTAAGGGGGACGATCCGGCGTGGTGGCGTGGCCCGCGGGGACGCCTCACCCTAGCGTGCGGCGGATCGCTGGCGGCGGCGTACCTTGCCGGCCAGGCCTATCCCGCCATGGCCCCCTACGCCTTCCTGGCTGCCATGGCGGTCGGCCTCGTGCCGATTGCCTGGCGGGCCCTCGTGGCCGCCCGACTCGGGACGCCGTTCTCCATCGAGATGCTCATGACCATCGCGGCCGTTGGCGCGGTCTTCATTGGCGCCATCGAGGAGGCCGCGAGCGTGGTGTTCCTGTTCCTCGTCGGCGAACTGCTCGAAGGCGTCGCGGCGAGCCGCGCACGCGCCTCGATCCGGGGCCTGACCGACCTCGTGCCGCGAACCGCCCTTGTGGAGCGGGACGGACGCGTCGAAGAGGTCCCGGCGGAGACGCTGACGATCGGATCGACGGTGATGGTGCGCCCTGGCGACCGCATCCCGGCGGACGGCATCGTGTCGGAGGGGACCGGCGAGGTCGACGAGGCGCCCGTGACCGGCGAGAGCGTGCCGAAGCGGAAGTCCGTGGACGATCCGGTCTTCGCGGGGACCATCAACGGCGGGTCCGTCCTGCGCGTGCGGGTCACGGCGGCAGCGCGCGACAACACCATCGCCCGGGTCGTCCGCCTCGTCGAGGAAACCCAGGACGCCAAGGCCCCGACCGAACGGTTCATCGACCGCTTCTCGCGGTACTACACGCCGGCCGTCGTCGCGGTCGCAGTGCTTGTGGCGACGGTACCGCCGCTCCTCCTCGACGGACCCTGGCACGAATGGATCTACAAGGGCCTGGCGATCCTGCTCATCGGCTGCCCGTGCGCCCTCGTCATCTCAACGCCGGCGGCCATCGCGGCGGGTCTGTCGGCGGGTGCCCGCCGCGGGCTCCTGATCAAGGGCGGCGCCATCCTGGAAACCCTCGGCACGGTCACGATGGTGGCCTTCGACAAGACCGGGACCCTGACCCTGGGAAAGCCCCGGGTCACGGACGTGGTCCCCTTCGGGCGATCCGAACGCGACGTCCTTTCCCTCGCGGCCGCCCTGGAAAGCGGCTCGAACCATCCGCTCGCCCGCGCGATCCTGGCCAAGGCCGCGGAAGTCGCCGCCCCGATCCCGCCGGCCGCCCAGGCCGAGGCGCTCGCCGGGAAGGGTATTTCCGCGGTGGTCGGCGGGGTCGGGATCTTCCTCGGTTCGGCGCAGGCGGCCGCCGAGAGTGTCGCGTTCACGCATGAGCAAAACTCGCGCGTCACGGCCCTGACCGACGAGGGCAAGACGGTGTCCGTCCTCCTCGCCGGCACCGCCGTGGCCGGCCTCGTGGCGATGCGGGACGAGCCGCGGCCCGATGCCGTGGATGGCATCGCCTCGCTACGCGCGCTTGGCGTCGACGTGGTCATGCTTACTGGCGACAACCGCCGGACCGCAGGCGCCATTGCGAAAACGCTCGGCATGGCGCCCCGGGCCGAGCTCCTTCCCGAGGACAAGCTCGGCATCGTCCGCGAGATGCAGTCGGGCGGCAAGGTCGTGGCGAAGGTCGGGGACGGCATCAACGACGCGCCCGCCCTGGCCGCGGCCGACGTCGGGATCGCCATGGGCGGCGCCGCGGACGTCGCGCTTGAGACGGCGGACGCCGCCATCCTGCACGGACGGGTCGCCGACGTTTCCAGGATGATCGTCCTGTCGCGGCGGACGATGGCGAACATCCGGACCAACGTGGCGATCGCGCTAGGCCTGAAGGCGGTGCTGCTATGCACGACCGTCCTCGGCATCACCGGGCTCTGGCCCGCCATCCTCGCAGACACCGGCGCGACCGTGCTCGTCACGGCCAACGCGCTGCGGCTACTCCGGACCAGGATCTGAACGACAATGCCAAAGGATCACGACGACCGCGACCACGACCACGCTGACCATGGGCATGGGGACCATGGCGGGCATGCGCATGGACCGGGACACGCGCACGTCCCGGCGAGCTTCGGGAAGGCGTTCGCCATCGGCATCGCCCTGAACGTCGGCTTCGTCGCCGTCGAGGCGACCTACGGGGTCCTCGCAAACTCGGTGGCCCTGCTGGCGGATGCCGGCCACAACCTCTCGGACGTGCTTGGCCTGGTGGTGGCCTGGGTCGCCATGGCGCTGGCCAAGCGGGCCCCAAGCGCGCGCTACACCTACGGGATGAAGGGCTCGTCGATCCTGGCAGCCCTGTTCAACGCGGTGTTCCTGCTGGTCGCCGTCGGCGCCATCGCCTGGGAGGCGATCCAGCGCTTCGGCGAGCCGGCACCTGTCGCCGGCAAGACGGTGATGATCGTTGCCGCGATCGGCATCCTGGTGAACGGCATCACCGCCTGGCTGTTCGCCTCCGGGGCCAAGGGCGACATCAACATCAAGGGCGCCTTCCTGCACATGGCAGCGGACGCCGCCGTCTCGGCGGGCGTGGTCATCGCCGGGCTGGTGATCCTCTATACCGGGTGGACCTGGCTCGATCCCGTCGTCAGCCTCGCCATCGTCGCGGTCATCGTATGGAGCACCTGGGGCCTCCTGCGCGACAGCCTCACGCTGTCCCTCGCCGCCGTCCCGCCCGGCATCGATCCGGCCGCCGTCCGAAGCCACCTCGAAGGACTGCCGGGCGTCACCGCCCTGCACGACCTGCACGTCTGGGCGATGAGCACCACGGAGACCTGCCTGACGGCGCACCTTCTGATGCCCGGCGGCCGCCCCGACGACGCCTTCCTCATGGACGCCGCCGCCGGGATCAGGGAACGGTTCGCCATCGGCCACACCACCCTGCAGGTCGAGACGAGCGCGGACAACGCCTGCGCCCTCGCGCCCGACCACGTCGTCTGAGGGCGTGATGCAAGCCTGGGTCTATACGCTCATCCCCGCGGTCGCCGCCATCGTCGGAGCGGCAGTCGCGGTCAACCTGCGGCCAAGCCCGGTCCTGGTCAGTGCCATCCAGCATTTCGCGGCCGGCGTGGTCTTCGCCGCGGCGGCGGGCGAGATCCTGCCGGACCTCAAGCATGCCGGGTCGATTTGGGCCACCCTCGTCGGCGGCGGGCTCGGGGTCGCGGCGATGCTCGGCGTCCGAACGCTGGAGCAGCGGGTGAAAGGGCCGGTCGGCCTGATGTCGGTCACCGGCATCGACATCCTGGTGGACGGCCTGGTGCTCGGCATCGCCTTCGCGGCCGGGGGTAAGGCCGGCATCCTGCTCACCGTCGCCCTGACCATCGAAGTGCTGTTCCTCGGCCTGACGGTGGCCAACGAGCTCGGCGAGGGCGGCGCCTCGAAGCGGAAGATCGTCGGCCTGACGGCGGCCCTCGTCCTCCTGCTTCCCCTCGGGGCGCTCCTCGGCGGGCCCGTCGGCGCGCTGCCAGCGGCCGTCCAGGGCGGCTTCCTCGCCTTCGGGCTGATCGCGCTCCTGTACCTCGTGACGGAGGAACTGCTCGTCGAGGCACACGAGACAGAAGACAGGCCCTGGGTCACCGCTATGTTCTTCGTGGGCTTCCTGCTCCTCCTCCTTCTCGACGAGATGATCGGCTGACCGGATTCCTCCGTCCCGGGGGTAGCCCATCGTGGCGATGTCGGGGGATTGGCTGGGTGGACCGCACCAACGTACCGCCGCCATCGAGGGGCGGCCAATGGCGGCGAGCGTCGCAACACCGTGATCGAGCGCCACTGAACCGGCCGGTCCGTGGCCTCGCGATCCTCGTTCGCGGGGCCACGGGAGCACCAGAAGCCTCCAGGATGGATGAACGTAGGTTTCAGGCCCCGTTCAAGGCACCATGGGCATCCTGGCGGCATCATCCCACGAGGAACGAGCCATGCGCGCCCACATTCCAGCCCTTCTCGCCGCAACCCTGATCCTCGCCCCCGCCGCGGCGTCGGCCCAATACTACGGCGGCGATTTCGATCGGCGGGGCGGCGCCCATGTCGACCGCTACCATCATGGCGACCACGACGACGTCGTCATCCACCGTCCGCATCGGGATTACGGCGACCGAGCCTTCTATGGGGAGCGTCGGTTCTACGGCGAGCGCGAGCACCACCACCATCATCATCACGACGATTATTGAGGCTCCGTCCTCGTCGAGGGTCACCCGGCATGTACGGGTGGCCCTGAATGGTTCATAAGGCGGGCATGACCACGGGACCCCGGATCAGGGCCTACGAGACGATGCGCGGCTGGTGGGCGACCACCGTCCGCGTGCTTTCGCTCGTCCTGGTCATGGCGCTCGTCGTCCCCGGCGCGATCCATTCCGTCGAGGTCCACCGGTCCATTGGCCACGAACTCTCCATGTCGGCCCCGGGGGATGCCGCTAGGCCCGACCACGCCGACGCCTGCCCGGCCTGCCATGCCAACTGCGGCTGCCACCAAGCCCTGAACGTCGACGCGACGCCTGCCCTGCCGTCCCGCGGGACCGCGCGCGCCTCCTACGCGACCGTGACCACCCCCATCGGATCAGTCTCGCCCGACCGCCTTCCTAGGCCGCCTCGCGCCTGAGGCGACGTCGCCACGTCCGTAGCGCGTCTCGGCCGGCCCCTCGCAGGACCCGGCCGCCTCACCATCGCGAAAACCCCAGTACGGGACCGTCCCGAGCCGCATGAGCGGCGTTGCGACGTCCCCGGCGGACCCGGTCCTTTCCCATGCGTGCATTTCTTTCCGTGGCCTTCCTGGCCATCGGCATCGCCATCGGCGGTGCCTTCCCCCGTGTGTCCGAGGTCGTGCAGGGCGCCCTTGCCGCCGCCGGCCTGACGAACGCCCGGGGGGCGCCACCCACCAACGCAGCCATGACCAAGCCGACGACTGCAGCCGCCGACGACGGGCACGGTCACGGCGAGCCCGGCCATGAGCATGCCGTGGGTGAGGCCAAGCCGGAAGCGGGCGGCCACAAGCACGCCGAGAGCGAGGCGCACGGCCACGACGAGGAGGGCGAGGGCAAGATCAAGATGACGGCCGAGCAGGCCGCCGAGCAGGACATCAAGCTCGCCACGGTCGAGGGCGGCACCCTATCGCGCCACCTGCTGGTGCCGGGCACCATCGCCCAGGACGCCGACAGGATCGCACGGGTGCCCGTGCGCGTCGTCGGCACCGTGGCCGAGATGCGCAAGCGCCTCGGCGAGGAGGTCGCCAAGGGCGAGGTCGTGGCCGTCCTCGACAGCCGCGAGGTGGCCGAGGCCAAGAGCGACTTCCTCACTGCGACGGTCAAGGCCGACCTGGAGAAGATCAACTTCGACCGCCAGCAGGCTCTCTGGGACAAGCGGATTTCGGCCGAGTCCGCATTCCTGAACGCCAAGGCCGCCTACTCGGAGGCGACCCTGCGCGTCGATCTCGCACGCCAGAAGCTATCGGCCCTGGGCCTCAACGCGGCCGAGGTCGCGACGTCCGCCAAGAAGGACGAGACCACCCCGAACCTGTCGTCGCTGCGCCGCTACGAACTCAAGGCCCCGCTCGCCGGCCACGTGGTCGAGCGTAAGGTCGATGTCGGAACCGCCGTCGGCAAGGAGGGCGATCCGGCCGACGTCTACACCGTCGCAGACCTCTCCTCCGTGTGGATCGAGCTCGCCATCCCGACCACGGAGCTTTCGAAGGTCCGGGAGGGCGCCAAGGTGACCATCGTCGGAAGCGACGACGGTCCCTGCGGCGAGGGCAAGGTCGTCTTCGTCAGCCCGATTCTCAACCCGGAGACGCGCTCCGCCCGGGTCATCGTCGCCCTGCCGAACAAGGACATGGCCTGGCGGCCGGGCACCTTCGTGACAACCGAGGTCGAGATCGCCCGCGACCCGGTGAAGGTGCGGCTGCCGAAGTCCGCGATCCAGACCATCGGCGGCGAGAAGGTCGTGTTCGTCCGAACCCAGGAGGGCTTCGAGCGCCGGGACGTGACCATCGGCAAGGCCGACGACGACGCCTTCGAGATCCTGACCGGCCTCAAGCCCGGCGACGAGGTCGCGGTGGCCAACTCCTTCGTCTTGAAGGCCGAGCTCGGCAAGGCCGAAGCCGACCACGACCACTGAGGGCGGCCATCATGATCTCGAAGATCCTCGACTTCTCCGTCCACCAGCGCTGGCTCGTGGTGCTGCTGTCGCTGCTGGCAGCCGGCTTCGGCGTGTTCTCGCTGACGAAGCTGCCCATCGACGCGGTGCCGGACATCACCAACAACCAGGTGCAGATCAATACGACGGCGCCGTCGCTTTCCCCGGTCGATATCGAGAAGCAGGTGACCTACCCGGTCGAGACCGCGCTCGCCGGGATCAAGGGCCTGGAATACACGCGCTCGCTCTCGCGCAACGGCTTCTCGCAGGTCACCGCGGTCTTCTCGGAAGCGACAAACGTATATTTCGCCCGCCAGCAGGTCGCCGAGCGCATCGGGGAGGCCAAGTCGACCCTGCCGCCAGGGGCCGAGCCTCACATGGGCCCGATCTCGACGGGCCTCGGCGAGATCTACATGTGGTCGATCCACTACGCCCAACCGAAGGACCGCAAGGTCTCCCCGGACGGCAAGGCGGGCTGGCAAGGTGACGGGAGCTATCTGACCCCGGAGAACCAGCGGCTCGCGACCGAGCTCGAACGCACGGCTTACCTGCGCACCGTTCAGGACTGGATCATCCGCCCTCAGGTGAAGACCGTGCCGGGCGTCGCCGGCGTCGACAGCATCGGCGGCTTCGACAAGCAGTACCATGTCCAGCCGGACCCGATGAAGCTGACGGCCCTCGACCTGTCGTTCGCCGACATCGGCCGGGCGCTGGAGGCCAACAACGCCAACCAGGGCGCCCGCTACCTGGAGGACAACGGCGAGGGCTACGTCGTCCGTGCCGCCGGCCGCCTGGAGACCATGGAGGACATCGGCTCCGTGGTCGTCACCACGCGCGGCGGCGTGCCGGTGCGCATCTCCGACATCGCCGAGGTCCGGATCGGGCGCGACCTGCGCACCGGGTCGGGCAGTGAGGACGGGCGCGAGGTCGTCATCGGCACCGCCCTGATGCTGATCGGCGAGAACAGCAGGACGGTCTCGGCCGCCGTCGACGCGCGCATGACCGAGATCCGCCGTACGCTCCCGCCCGGCGTCGAGGTCCAGACCGTCCTGAACCGGACCCTGCTGGTCGAGGCCACCATCCGGACGGTGGCCAAGAACCTGGCCGAGGGCGCCGCCCTCGTCATCGTCATCCTGTTCCTGCTGCTGGGCAACATCCGGGCGGCCATCGTCACGGCGCTGGTGATCCCGGTGGCGATGCTGATGACCATGACCGGCATGGTCCAGGGCCGGATCAGCGCCAACCTGATGAGCCTCGGCGCCCTCGACTTCGGCCTCATCGTCGACGGCGCCGTCATCATCACCGAGAATGCCCTGCGCCACCTCGCGGAGCGCCAGGGGGGACTCGGGCGCAAGCTCGACCTGGAGGAGCGCCTCGTCACCGTGCGCGCCTCGGCCGAGGAGATGATCAAGCCGTCCCTCTACGGGCAGGCGATCATCATCCTCGTCTACGTGCCGCTGCTCACCTTCACCGGGGTCGAGGGCAAGATGTTCGAACCGATGGCGCTCACCGTGATCATCGCCCTCGTCTCGGCGTTCGTGCTGTCGCTGACCTTCGTGCCGGCGATGATCGCCATCGTCATCACCGGCAAGGTCACGGAGACCGACAACGTCCTCATCCGCGGGATCAAGGCCGCCTACCGCCCGGTCCTCGGGGCGGCCCTGCGCATCCCGATGACCTTCGTCGCGGTCGCCCTGGTGCTGCTCGTCGGCGCCGGGTTCCTATTCAGGGGGCTGGGCCAAGAGTTCATCCCGCAGCTCGACGAGAAGAGCATCGCGCTCAACGCCCAGCGCATCCCCTCGACCTCCCTGACCCAGTCGCAGGCGATGCAGCTGAAGGTCGAGCAGGCGATCAGCAGATTCCCCCAGGTCGCCTACGTCTTCTCCAAGACCGGCACCGCGGAGGTCGCCTCCGATCCGATGCCGCCGAGCTCGTCCGACACCTTCGTCATCCTGAAGCCTCAGGAGGAATGGCCCGAACCGGACCTGTCCAAGGCCGACCTGCAGGAGCAGATCGAGAAGGCCCTCGGGGCGCTTGCGGGCAACGTCTACGAGTTCTCCCAGCCGATCCAGCTTCGCTTCAACGAGCTCCTGGCCGGCACCCGCGGCGATCTTGCCGTGAAAGTGTTCGGCGAGGAGTTCGAGCCGATGCTGAAGGCCGCCAACCAGGTCGCCACGATCCTGCGCGGCACGGAGGGCGCCGACGACGTCAAGGTCGAGCAGACCGCCGGCCTGCCGTTCCTGGAGATCAAGATCAACAAGACGGAGGCGGGCCGTCTAGGCCTGAGCACGTCCGCGATCCAGGACGTCATCGGCGCGGCCATCGGCGGCCGGGAGGCCGGCATGGTGTTCGAGGGCGACCGTCGCTTCCCCATCGTGGTGCGCCTGAACGACAAGGTCCGCGAGGACCGCGAGGCCCTGGAGAACATCCCGGTGCCGCTGCCTCCCGGCCTCAACGGACGCGCCGCCTCGGTGCTGCTGAAGCAGGTGGCGAGCTTCTCCGTCACCGAGGGGCCGAACCAGATCTCGCGCGAGAACGGGCGCCGCCGGGTCGTGGTCACCGCCAACGTGCGCGGCCGCGACATCGGCTCGCTCGTCGCCGAGGCGCAGGCCAAGGTCGCATCGGGGGTCCAGCTTCCGGCCGGATACTACGTGACCTGGGGCGGGCAATTCGAAAACCTCGCCTCCGCGCGGCAGCGCCTGATGGTGGTGGTGCCGGTGTGCTTCTTCCTGATCTTCCTGCTGCTCTTCTCGGCCCTGAACTCGGCGCGTGACGCCCTGCTGGTGTTCAGCGCGGTCCCGCTGGCGCTCACCGGCGGCATCGCCGCCCTGTGGCTGCGTGGGATGCCGTTCTCGGTGCCGGCGGCGGTGGGGTTCATCGCCCTGTCGGGGGTGGCGGTGCTCAACGGACTCGTGATGCTGACCTACATCAAGCAGTTGATCGCGGAAGGGAAGCCGCACCGCGAGGCGATCCTGGAGGGTGCGATGACCCGTCTACGGCCGGTGGCGATGACGGCCCTCGTGGCATCGCTCGGGTTCGTGCCGATGGCGCTGGCGACCGAGACGGGGGCCGAGATCCAGCGGCCGCTCGCCACCGTGGTGATCGGCGGATTGATCAGCGCGACCCTGCTGACCCTCGTTGTCCTGCCGGCCCTCTACGCGCGCTTCGCCAGTGCCGTCGCACCGAGGAAGGCCACCGTCGAGAAGGATGGTCCCCATGCACGCCCCGTCCTGCCCCAGGCGGCGGAGTAAGCCGATGCCTCGCCGCCCCATGCTCGCCCTGGCGATGTTGGCGTGGACAGGCGCGGCCATGGCCGCGGAACCGACGGCCGGCGAGGCGCCGTTCGGATTGGCTTGGGGAGCCGTAGACCGTGTCGATGCGCCCTCGATGGTCGACCGCGAGGCGAACCTGACCGGTCTGTACTATTTCCACGACCGTCCACTCGCCTCGGGACCCGACACCGTCGAGGTGGTGCTGGTGGTGTGCAGGGAGCAGGGTCTCCAGCAGGTCGTCTGGGTCGGTCGTCCGCTCGTCGGATCGGCCTATGACACCGCCCGGGAGACCATCCGGCGCGAGGGGGTGCGCCGTTACGGCGAGCCACGGCCGGGCCCCGCCCCGGGGTCGCTGGTATGGCCCTCGGGCCGGGCTGTCCTGGCGACGCGCACGTCGCCGGACGGCACCCGCGCGTTGGTGATGTCCATGTCCGGCCCGGATTACGCGGCCTGCTCGGAGAACCACCGCACTGTCACTGGCCACCCCGCCGGTGCCCACATGGCGGACCTGATCGGCGAGACAGTCCCTTGAGTGTGCCGAAGCGTCATGTGCGGGTACGCCTCGTCGCCCATTCGATAATGCTTCGGTATCGGATCATGGGGCGATGACCGGCAAGAAGCTCGCCCGGCAGATCGGGGAATGGGGGGGCGGAAGCAGGCGCCGACGCAAGGTACGGCCGCATGTCCTGAAGGCGGCGCAACGGTCCTTCCTGATGGCGTCGTTGGCCATCGCCGCCGTGCTTTTCTTGTATTGTTGGCTACACACGTAGCGATAAGGCCGCCTGGCGCCCATTGAATGCTTCCGCATGCGGAGCCATCAGGGTGGCGAGAACGATGTCCTCAAGCTCTCGCCATGCTTGTCGGCCTACAACTGGACGGTGTCGCCTCGATAGCGGGCGAAGGTGCCGCGCCCGGACGGCCCGAACAGGACGACGTCGTAGACGTCCGGCTCCATGCCCTCGACCACCATGCCTGGCGATCCGGTCGGCATCCCCGGCACAGCCAGCCCCGTACCCTGGGGCTTCTCCACCAGGAGGCGCTTGATCGCCCCGGCCGGGACGTGCCCCTCGACGACGTAGCCGCCGACCTGGGCGGTGTGGCAGGAGGCGAGTTCCCTCGGGACCCCGAGGCGGACCTTGAGCGGGTTCACGGGCCCCTCGGTCACCGTCACCGTGAACCCGTTTTCGCGGAGGTGCGCCACCCATTTCTCGCAGCAGCCGCAGGTCGGGTCCTTCGTCACCGCGACCGTTGACAGGCCCTGCGCCAGGGCATGCCGCCCGAAGGCCACCGATGCCGCC
The DNA here is from genome assembly GCF_008039455.1 of Methylobacterium sp. WL116. NCBI lineage: Bacteria > Pseudomonadati > Pseudomonadota > Alphaproteobacteria > Hyphomicrobiales > Methylobacteriaceae > Methylobacterium > Methylobacterium sp. WL116. The sequence continues at coordinate 64,528 of NZ_VRUV01000001.1, read as the reverse complement.
ATGCCCAGGACCACGGCGCGCCGGGTCGTCCTCGTCGTGTCGATCATGTTCGCTCTCCCGTCCTCACTCGGCTGCCAACGGTAATGTTTCACGTTCGACGGATTTCACCGCGGTATCGGACCTCGGTAGCCCCCAGCCCTTGACCAAGCCGTAGACCGCCGGGATCACCACGAGCGTCAGCACGGTCGACGAGACCATCCCGCCGATCATCGGCACCGCGATGCGCTGCATGACCTCGGAGCCGGCGCCGGTGCTCCAGAGGATGGGGATGAGGCCGGCCATGATGGCGGTGACCGTCATCATCTTCGGGCGCACCCGCTCGACCGCGCCGACCATGATGGCCCGCCGCAAATCCTCGCGGGATAGGGGCCGCCCCTCGCGGTCACAAGCGGCCCGGACCTCGTCGAGGGCGTGGTCGAGGTAGACCAGCATGATCACGCCGGTCTCGGCCGCGACGCCGGCGAGCGCGATGAAGCCGACCGCAACCGCCACGGACATATTGAAGCCCATCCACCACATCAGCCAGATGCCGCCGACCAGGGCGAACGGCAGCGACAGCATGACGATGAGCGTCTCGGTCAGGCGCCGGAAGTTGATGAACAGCAGCAGGAAGACGACGAGCAGCGTCAGCGGCACCACCACCTTCATGCGCGCCTCGGCCCGCTCCAGGTACTCGTACTGCCCGCTCCACTGCAAGGTCGTGCCCTGGGGCAGTTTCACCTCCCTCGATACGGCGGCGCGTGCGTCGGCGACGTAGCCGCCGAGGTCGCGTCCGCTCAGGTCGACGAAGATGTAGACCGCGAGCTGGCCGTTCTCGGTTCGGATCGAGGTCGGTCCGCGGGTCAGCGCCACCTTGGCGACCTCGCGCAACGGCACCGTGCCCCCGGCCGGCAGCGGCACCTGCACATCGTCGGCGATGGCCCGCGGATCGGACCGGAAGGCCCGGGGGTAGCGCACGTTGACGGTGTAGCGTTCGCGTCCCTCGACGGTGTTCGTCACGCTCTGGCCGCCGAGTGCGGTCGCGATGACGTCCTGCACGTCCCCAACCATCAGGCCGTAACGGCCGAGCGCCTCCCGGTCCGGTGTGATGTCGAGGAAGTAGCCGCCGATGACCCGCTCGGCGTAGGCGCTGGACGTGCCCGGCACGTTGCGCACCACCGCCTCGACCTGGCGGGCGACGCCCTCCATCTCCTTCAGGTCCGTTCCCAGCACCTTGATGCCGACGGGCGTGCGGATGCCGGTCGAGAGCATGTCGATGCGGGCGCGGATCGGCTGCGTCCAGGCGTTCGACACGCCCGGGAACTGCAGCGCCTTGTCCATCTCGGCCTTGAGCGAGGCCTGCGTCACCCCCGGGCGCCACTCTGCCTGAGGCTTCAGGGTGATGATGGTCTCGAACATTTCCATCGGCGCCGGGTCGGTCGCGGTGTTGGCGCGACCTGCCTTGCCGTAGACCGAGGCCACCTCCGGGAAGGACTTGATGATGCGGTCCTGGGTCGCCAGCAGCTCGGCGGCCTTGGTCACCGACAGGCCCGGCAGGGTCGTGGGCATGTACATCAGCGTGCCCTCGTTCAGGTCGGGCATGAACTCGGAACCGAGTTGCCGGGCCGGCCAGACGGTCGCCGCGAGGATGCCAAGGGCGAGCAGGATGGTGAGGACGCGAGCTCGCAGCACGCCGGCGATGAGCGGCCGGTAGAGCCAGATGAGGAGCCTGTTCAGCGGGTTGCGGTGCTCCGGGATGATCCGGCCCCGCACGAACAGCACCATCAGCGCCGGAACCAGGGTCACCGACAGGATCGCGGCCGCCGCCATGGCGAAGGTCTTGGTGAAGGCCAGCGGCCCGAACAGCCGTCCTTCCTGGCTCTCCAGGGTGAAGATGGGCAGGAACGAGACCGTGATGATGAGGAGCGAGAAGAACAACGACGGACCCACCTCGGAGGCTGCCTCCACCAGGATCTCGACCCGGGGCTTGCCCGGCGGCGCCCGCTCCAGGTGCTTGTGGGCGTTCTCGATCATGACGATGGCGGCGTCGATCATGGCGCCGACCGCGATGGCGATGCCGCCGAGGCTCATGATGTTGGCGCCCAGACCCAGCGCCCGCATGCCGACGAACGCCATGAGGATTCCCACGGGCAGCATCAGGATGGCGACGAGCGCGCTCCGGACGTGCAGCAGGAACACGATGCAGACGATGGAGACGACGATGCTCTCCTCGACGAGCGTGTGACGCAGGGTCTCGATGGCCGCGTCGATGAGCTGCGAGCGGTCGTAGACCGGCAGGATCTCGGTGCCCGCGGGCAGGCTTTTCGCCACCTCCGCGAGCTTCGCCTTCACCCCCTCGATGACGTTCAGCGCGTTCGCGCCGAAGCGCTGCAGGACGATGCCGCCGGCGACCTCGCCCTCGCCGTTCATCTCGGTGAGGCCGCGCCGCTCGTCGGGGCCGAGCTCGACATGGGCGACGTCCCGCACCCGAAGAGGCGCGCCGCCGGCCGTCTTGAGAACGATGTTCTCGATGTCGGCGACGCTGCGGATGTAGCCGCGCCCGCGCACCATGAACTCGAACTCAGAGAGCTCGACGGTGCGGCCGCCGACGTCGGCATTGCTCGACCGGATCGCGTCCCGGAGCTTGTTGAGGCTGATGCCCTGGGCGCGCAGGCGGTTCGGATCGACCACGACGTTGTACTGCTTGACGAAGCCGCCGACGCCGGCGACCTCGGCGACGCCCTCGGCACGCGAGGCACCGAACCGGACCACCCAGTCCTGTAGCGACCGGAGTTCGGCGAGCGTGCGCTCCTTGGCGACCACCACGTACTGGTAGACCCAGCCCACGCCCGTCGCGTCGGGCCCGAGCGTTGGGGTCACGCCGGCCGGGAGCTTGCTGGCGGCGGCATTGAGGTATTCGAGCACCCGCGAGCGGCCCCAGTATGGGTCTGTGCCGTCCTCGAAGATGATGTAGACGAACGACACGCCGAAGAACGAGAAGCCCCGCACGACCTTGGCCTTCGGCACCGTCAGCATGGCGGTGGTCAATGGGTAGGTGACCTGATCCTCCACGACCTGCGGAGCCTGACCCGGGTACTCGGTGTAGACGATGGCCTGCACGTCCGAGAGGTCGGGGATGGCGTCGAGCGGAAGGGTCCGCAGCGCCAGGACGCCGGCCGCGACCGCGAACACGGTTCCGACCAGCACCAGGACGAGGTTGCGGGCCGACCAGCCGATGAGGCGCGCGATCATGGCGTCGCTCCCGCGTCGGCGGCCTGCCGGTCGTCCTTGGGGGGCGCCATGCCCTGCAGCGCCGCCTTCAGGTTGCTCTCGGCGTCGATGAGGAAGTTCGCCGCCGTCACCACCGTGTCGCCGGCCGCGACGCCGTCGCGGATCTCGGTGTAGCCGCCGCCGCGCACGCCGACCTTCACGGCCTTGGGCTCGAAGCGACCCTGGCCCCGGTCGATCAGCACGACCTGGCGCTCGCCGGTGTCGATGACCGCGTCGTCCGGCACCGCCACGATCGGCTTGGCGTCGCCCGTCGCGATCTCGACGTCGGCGTACATGTCGGGCAGGAGCGTGCCGTCCGGGTTTTGGAGCTCGATGCGCACCCGCGTGACCCGGGTCTCAGGGTTCACCTGCGGGTAGATCACTCCGACCTTGCCGGTGAAGGTACGGCCCGGGGCCGAACGCAGGCGGATCGTGGCGACCTGCCCGACGCGGACGTTGGCGAGGTCGCGCTCCGGCACGTCGGCCAGTACCCACATCGTCGCGATGTCGCCGATGCGGAACAGGGTATCCCCGGCCGCGGCCTTCATGCCCTCGATGGCGGTCCGCTGCAGGACGATGCCGTCCCGGGGCGCAGACCACGTGATCGCCATCGGCACCTTCCGGGTGCGCTCCATCTCGTCGATGACCGCCTCGGAGACGTTCAGGTTCTGTAGGCGCCTCCGAGACCCGTCGAAGCCGGGGTTGGCGATGAGCTGGGCCGCCGCCGCGTTGATCTCGGGCGAGTAGACGTGGACCAGCGCCTGGCCCTTTCGGACGCGGTCGCCGGTGGTGACGTTCTCGACGTGGTCGACGTAGGCGTCCGAGCGGGTCGCGATGACCGTCACCCGCCGCTCATCGAGGGCGACCGTTCCGGGCACGCGGACTGGTTGGGCGACGACCCGGCGCTCGACGACCTCGGTCCGTACGCCGGTGCGCTGGACCTTGCCGGGCGAGACGGTGACGACATTGCCGTCGCTGTCCTCGCCTTCGTAGACGGGGATGTAGTCCATCCCCATCGAATCCTTCTTGGGCGTCGCCGAGGTGTCCGGCAGGCCCATCGGGTTGCGGTAGTAGAGCAGCTTGCGGGTGCCCGCGTCGGGCTTCTCGGCCTTCGTCGTTCCAGGCGCCGCCGTGTCGTGCCCGGGCACGTCGTGCCCGGCCATGTCGGGGGACATCGCCTCGCCCTCCCGGGCCTTGTCGAAGCGCACGTCCTCGCTGGCCCGCACCGCCCGGAAGTCGTGCCCGTCCGCAGTGGTTCTCGGCGACGCGGAGTAGACGGGCTTCCCATCAGGATCCTGGTAGTACACCACCTGACCCGAGACCTTCGCCGACGCCGGCGCCTGCGGACCCGCCATGGCGGCCGGAACCCGGTGGGCGAATTCGGTCCGTGCGCGCTCGACGAGGACCGGAGCGAGGCTGCCATCATGCCACGCCCAGTACCCGGCGCCCCCAACCGCGAGCGCGGCGAGTGAGCCGACGAGCCATGCCGAGCGGCTCATTTGACGGCCTTGAAGACGAGCTTGTCCTCGACCGTGCCTGTCTCGCCCTGGACCTTCGCCCCCAGCGACAGCCGCCAGCCTCCGGCCATCGTGAGCTTCGCCTTGAAGCGGTAGAGGCCCGGCTCCGTGGAGGAAATCTGCTCGATCGTCGAGGTCATCTCGTCCATGCTGTCGGGCGCCATGTCGATGCGCTTGGCGAAGATCACCGCGTCCGGCACCGGCTTGCCGGTACGCTTGTCCACGAGGCGCACCGAGAGGACGGCCTCGCCGACCTTCGCCTCTGTCCGGGTCAGCTCGAAGGCGTAGTCCTTGATGCCGGCGAGCGCCGGCATGGCCGTTACCGACAGGGCGGCACCGAGCAGCGCGGCCGCGAGAGCGCGCGCGAGGGGGTTCTTGATCACGGGGTTCGTCTCCTGAACACGATGGATGGCCACGCGTGGACGCGCGGCATCGTGCCGGCGCTCACGCCGGCGGCATCGGGCTCAGGCTCGGGGGGGCTCGGGTAACGGGGGGCCGTACACGTTGGCGAAGGACGCCGCATCGGGCCAAGCCCGGCTCGTCCGCGTCGCCACCGGTGCCGGGACGGACGCCGCGGTCGGCGGGAGGGAGGCGATGCTGGCGAGGCAGAGGGCCAGCAGCGGACAACCCGCCTTGGCGCAGTCGGGCTTCGCCGCCTTCCCGGGCGGGCAGCACGGCATGCCGGCCATGTCCGTGTCGCCCACGTCCATCCCCGCCATGGCGGCATGGTCCAGGGCCGGCGTCGCCACATGCGATGCCAGCGCCTGCGCGGTCATGAACGCGCGCATGCCCGCGGCGGCCGCGGGAGCGGCCACCGGCGTCAGGGCGAGGCTGAGGACCGCCATGAGCGGCAACAGTCGCCGAAGGGCGATCAAGAACGTCACGAATTCACGATGCCAGTTTTTCGATCCGGGCGGAAGGCCAGTGTCGGAGGAGATGGCCCGTCCCGCGTAGGGATGGTCAAGGCTCCGTTTCGTCGGTCGGCAAACCCGCCGACCGACCGCGTCGGGATGGTGTCCCGGGCCCCCATCCCTCGTGAGCCTGCCGGACCTCGCCATGGCGCGTCCGGCGTGGCCCGCCATGGCCATTCCCGGGCGCCGGGAAACGCGACGCTCCGACACCCTGCAAGCCCGAACTGCCGGTCCGGGGCATGCGGGAGCGTCAGAAGTTCTGGGAGGGCGACGCCGGCGGGCGGGCGTCAGGGCGGCGGGGCACCGCGTTGATCGATCCGGTCGTCAGGCCGACTTCCGGCGGTTCGACGTAATGCGGCGTGGCCCGTTGCGACTGATGGGTTTGAGGCAGGAAACGGGCCGGGACGTTGTCCATCCACCCCGCCAGTGCGTAACCCGGAAGTCCGGCGAGCATGGCAATGCCTGCGAAGGCGGTGATGATCTTGCTTTTCATGGCGGGACCCGTTTTTTCCGGTGGGAAGCTTGCTGCTCCTCATCCTTAAGTCCGGATGTCCTGGGCTTACCGTTACAGCGCGTCGCAAAGCTTTTGTTTGGTACGGCCGGTGTCGCCTGGCGCGGCGCCTTGCTCACCCGGTGGGAGAGGCGCCTGCAATCGCCTGCGGGATGCGTACGGTTCGGCACGCCGCTCGCACGGGCGCGGGGCTGGTAGGACGGATCGTGCCCGTCATGGCCGATTCCCAATCTCGGAGATACTGCACCGAGGCCCGGCGGCGTGAAGCGCCGACCGGCGAGCGGGCGCCGGAACCGTCACGTCGCCCATCGAAATCGGTCGGGCAGTCCGGAGGATGTCACGAAACGGACCGCTACCAGCGAAGGAGGCGCGGTCCCAGGAGCGCCCCGGCCAGCGTGCAGATGGCGATAGTCCCCCCGTACCAGACGGCGACGAACGGAACGGTGTCGTCCATGCAATGCAGCGAATAGCCGAGGGCGCTGACGGCACCCGCGGAGAGGCCGACCAAGGCACCCGCCCGCAAGAGATCCGTCGGCGCCCCGAACCGTCGAACAGCCCACGTGATTACGGCGAACGGAACGATGGCGATCACGGGAATCGAGACGAGGCATTCGAGCCAGGTATGGCCGGATATCTGGCCGTGCCAATGCGCGGGCGGTGTCATCGAGAGGCTCACGCCCGCGAGCGCCGCGACCGCCAGGAAGGGTGAGGCCACGACCCCGAGATGCACGCGGCTCTCGCCGCCCGGCCTGGCGGCCCTGACGAGGTACCGCAGCGCGAGCCCCCCGACCGCGGCCGCGAACGCGACCTTCAACGCGAGGAACAGGAGCGGCCGGGCTTGCGTGAGGCCGGGGCGCAAGCCGAGGAACGCCAGCGCAAGGAACAGCGCGGCGGTCGCGCCGACCGCGACCGCCAGCGCGAGCCGGCGCGTCATCCAGGGCGTCCCGACCGGTTCGCGCTCGAAGCTGGTGCCCAGCAGGCCGATGAGTTCGTCGGTCTTCATTTCGTCCTGCCTCCCACGAACGACGCCAGGGCCTTCAGGCCGCGATGGACGCTCACCTTGACCGCCGTCTCCGACATCCCGGCCCGCTCGGCCGCCTCCGCCGCGCTCAAGCCCTCAACCTTCATCGACCTGATCGCCAGCCGCGCCTTCGCGGGCAACCGCGCGAGCAGGCGCTCGACGTCGAGAGTGCTCTCCGTCGCCGTATGATCATCGGCGGCCATGAGTTCGCCGGCGTCCTCGACCGGGACGTCTGCCGTCCCGGGACGGGTGCGCCGCAGGTGATCGATGAGCTTGTAGCGTGCGATGGCGTAGACCCATGGGGTCACCGGTTGGGTGACGTCATAGGTGTGGCGTCGGGTATGGACCGCCATCAGGGTCTCCTGGACCAGGTCCTCGGCCTCGGTGTCGCCGCGTCCCGACCGGCTCAACTTGTTCCTATAGTATGCGCGAAGGTGCGGTCCCAGGCATTCCAGGAACCGACGATAGTCCGCGGATCGGCCCAGCAGGCCTTCCGTCAGGAGCGTACGGAGCTCGACCTCGCGGTGGATCACGGGGCCCGGTCGTCCTCGGCGCGGGCCGGACGTATCCCGCTTCCACGCGGCGGCGTGGGTGTACGTGACAACGCGGCCATCGAAGGCTGACGGGCTTGTCGGCTTCCCGGCTTCACGGACGGCCAATCGCGCGCGTCGATGCCGACATGGGACAGCTCTCTTACGGCGACGTTGCGCTTGACCCCCTCCCGCACCTTCTCGAAGGCGCGCACCTCGATCTGGCGGACACGCTCGCGCGATACGCCGAACTCGCCCGAAAGGTCCTCCAGCGTGATCGGGTCGTCGGCGAGCCGGCGCGCCTCGAAGATGCGCCGCTCTCGCGGATTGAGGACGCTCAGCGCATCGCGGAGCGCCGTCAGGCGGTTCTTGCCCTCCTGCTCGCGCACGAGCACCGTCTCCTGGCTCGGGCTGTTGTCCACCAGCCAGTCCTGCCACTCGCCCTCGCCCTCCTCGCGCAGGGGCGCGCTGAGGGAGGCGTCGCCGGAGAGGCGGCGGTTCATGTCGATGACGTCCTGCTCGGGCACGCCGACACGGGTCGCGATCTGCTTCACCTGATCGGGCCGCAGGTCGCCCTCGTCGAGGGCCGAGATCTTGCCCTTGGCCTTGCGCAGGTTGAAGAACAGCTTCTTCTGGTTGGCAGTGGTACCCATCTTCACGAGCGACCACGAGCGCAGGACGTATTCCTGGATCGCGGCCTTGATCCACCACATCGCGTAGGTGGCCAGCCGGAAGCCCTTGTCCGGATCGAAGCGCTTGACCGCCTGCATCAGCCCGACGTTGCCCTCCGACACCACGTCGCCGATCGGCAGGCCGTAGCCGCGATAGCCCATGGCGATCTTGGCGACGAGACGCAGGTGTGATGTCACGAGGCGGTGCGCGGCCTCCCGGTCACCCCCGCCGCGCCAGCTCTTGGCGAGAGTGAGCTCCTCGTTCGGCTCCAGCATCGGAAACCTGCGGATCTCGTCGAGGTAACGCGACAGGCCTTCGCCCGAGGGAAGATCAGCGAGCGTGCCTGCCGTCATGATTGTCCGCTCCCTCTCGCAGGAACACCGGCACCGGTGGGACCGGCGGCGTTGCGTAGCTCCGACCGCCCGCGTCGGTCGCGCGAACAACGGGTCGACCGTCACATCCATCAATCCGACGAGAAGACCGGGAAGGTTACATCGCACGATACGCGTAAGCCGACGCCACGGAGCCCGAGGCACGCATCCGCCTCGGGAAGGTCATCGCTGCCGCAGGCCGGACCGCGGCTGTCCCGTCCGAGATAAATCCGACTATACCCCCGGATCGTATATGGGCAATGTCGCGTTCCATAGGCCGTCCACGATCCGATGGGAGACGACGATGAACAAGCCATTCTTTGCATTCACCTTGGCGGTATCCGCCTCTTTGGCGCTGTCCCTTGCCGGGCATCCCGCCAGGGCCGACGACGGACCCTCCGTAACCATCCATGGCGACCATCACGATGGCCATCATGACGAACATCACGTCGTCGAAGAGCATCGAGAGATGGGACACCACGAAGACCATCACGAGGTCGTGCACGAGCATGGCCACGGCGAGGACGGACACTCCGACGACCGGCATTGACGGGTCTTAGGCTCATGACGCGATGTCGAGCGACGGAGTTGCAAGTTCGTCAAGCGGACGCGTGTCGCTCGACATCGCGATTTGCCAAGCTTACATTTCGTCATTAAACCCCCACGGGGTATGATGGCCGCGGCGTCCGCGGGCTCATGAGCCGGCGCGGTCGCCGATGAGGTTTCGTGGCGATTGCCGGGTAGCCGGCGATACCGCCCTCGGGGACCGCGGCTTGCCCCAGGCAGGTTGTTCGGCCGGCGGTTTCCGACGGGTGCCGCATTCGTGGCTCGAAGCGGAAAGCGACCCCGGGGCTCCGGCGCACCTGCCGCAACATCATCCTACGTCGTCCCTGGAGCTCCGGCATGTTCGAGATCATCCCCAACTGGCATCCGGTCGTCGTTCATTTCACGGTGGCGCTCCTCCTGACCGCCTCCGTCCTCTTCGTCGCCGGCACCTTGCTGGCTGCACGGCCGTCAGGGGGCGCGGCCACCATAGCGGCACGATGGAACCTCGGCATCGGCTTGCTGGTGACGGCGGCCACGCTGATAACGGGCTGGTGGGCCTACAATTCGGTGGCGCACGACGAGGTGTCTCACGCCAACATGACCGTCCATCTGCGCTGGGCCCTCGGCACGGCGCTCGCCTTCGTCGCGGCCGCCGTCGCCGCCTGGTACGACCGCAGGAGGCCGGCGGGCGCCGGGATCGTGCTGATCGCCCTGCTCGCGGCGGGGTCGGGGGCCCTGGCCGTGACGGGATGGCTCGGCGGCGAGAATGTCTACCGCTACGGGCTTGGTGTCATGGCCCTCCCGAGGTCGGACAGCCACGCGCATCCCGGAAGCGCGGGAGGACACCCCTCAGATCACGATCACGGCGCACGCGCCGGGGACGCGACCTCGAATCCGGACCCGGGCGGGACCGGCCCAGGGAAGGGGTCGGCATCCGATGCCCATGCCCACGACCACACCCACTGAACCGGTGTGGGGTTGCCATCGTGGCCGTCGTGCCGCCAGCTCAGCGATATGCCCCCGAGCCGTTGTCCGCCGGGTCCTCCCTCAAGCCTTCGGACCCGGCCCCACATCGATTCGACGGTCCTCCCAGGCGACGCTTGAATTCGATGCCTCCGGGCCGATGCCATGACGCCTTGATCTGCGAGGTCCGTTCCGACGCCACCGGAAGGGGCGCCTGCGGTTTCGCGGAAACCGCCGCAGACCGCGCGCGAAGACTGACTTCGCGGCTTCGCGTTCCTTCCCCAACCGTCGCTCGAACGGCGATTATACGGATGCCGTCCGAAGACATCGTTGCCCAAATCCAACAGCTTACCCTTTCCCCGGCCTCGTCTCGGGCGATGCATTGCCGGAGCCGGAACGACGTGCGATGTTCACGTTGGATTAGGAAAGGTCCCTGATCGTTGGTCGTCCTGCGCACATTTGTGCTCTTCGTGGTCGCGTTGGCCGTGGCCGTCGCGCCGGCTGCGCCGTGCACGATGGCGCATGCCGCGGCGGCACACCGGCATGCGGACCACGCGAAGCCCGCGGTCTCGCCCGAGGCTGGGCGGCATGTGCACCACGACCACGGCGAGGCATCGAGACCGTCGGCTCCGTTCGACGACGTGGTGGCCTCGGAACGCGGCTCGCCGGCAGTGGACCTTTCGGCCGCCCGATCGACGTCCCAGGAGCCGGGTTGCCCCGAGCACCGTCAGCGGGCCCACAAGGGCCCTTGCCCGGCGGCCTGCTGTACCCTCGCCGGCCAGGTCGCGCTACCGACCGCATCCTGGTCGGGGGCATGCCTCGAAGCGCATTCGTCCGACCGCGTGCTGATCGCGCAGGAAGACGGCGTCGTCGACGCCCATCCGCCTCGGATCGAACGGCCGCCGAGGCTCGGCGCCTGACGCGCGGGCGCGACTAGCGCCCGCCTACGGCCGCTCCGGCGGGACGGCCATCGAGATCACCCCAGCAATCCGACCGCCGTTGGCGCGGACGGCGACGTGCGTCCCCGCCGTGGGACGGACCGCCGGAGCGACGCCCATGGTCACCGTGCGCGGCCGGTCACGTCCGTTCGGGAAAACCACGATGTTCAAGTTGCCAAGACCGGCCGCGCTCGCGGCGGTCCTTCCGCTCGCGGCCTGCGTGCCGGCGGGCGGCCCCGAGCGGCTCGTCATGCCGGCGGATCCGACCGTTGCCGTCCGCTCCCCCCGCTATTCCTCGGTGACGGCGGGCGTGAAGCGCTTCGACGTCGTCGAGCCGAAGGACTGGCGTGAGCTCAACCGTCAGGTCGGGCCCAAGCCCGGCGCCGGCGCCGGCGGCATGGAGGGCATGCCGGGGATGGAAGGGATGCCCGGCATGGGCGGCAAGCGCGACGCGGGAGGCCGATGATGGCCTGCCGCTGTAACGAAACGGGTCCCGCGCCCGGACTATCGGTCATGAGGGACGCACGATGACCGCGCCGCGAGATGTCGGCACGATTGCGCACGGGGCGGCCGAGGCCGCCCTGGCGCGCCACGTGCGCACCGCCGCGACCCTGTCCGTGATCGGATTGGTCCTTGGCGGATGCGCGAGCTTCTCGCCGGACGCCGGCCTGTCCGTCGCCGGTGATTACGCCGCGCTCGAATTGCGCAAGGACATCGTGAAGGCGAGCGACGAAGGCTTCGCGCCCACGGCGGAAGCCCGGGTGGACCAGCTGCTGCGACGGTCCCTGACGGCCGACGGCGCCGTGCAGGTCGCCCTCCTCAAGAACAAGGGGCTGCAGGCGGCGTTCAACGACCTCGGCGTGTCGGAAGCGCAGTTCGTCCAGGCCACGCTGCCGCCGGCTCCGAGGTTGGCCATCACCCAGTGGGGGCTCGGCTTCAACACCGACATCGAGCGTTCCGTGGTGGGCAGCCTGCTGGAGCTGGCCACGCTGCCGGCGCGTGCGGAGATCGCGCGCGACCGTTTCCGGGCCGACCAGTACAATGCGGCCGAGCAGGTGCTGCGGCTCGGCGGCGAGGCGCGGCGGCAGTTCTATCGCACCGTGGCCGCCAATCAGGCGACAAGCTTCCTGGAGCAGGCGCTGGCCGGCGCCGGGTCGGCCTCGACGCTGGCCAAGCAATTGGGGGAGACCGGCGCGCTGAACAAGCTGGAACAGGCGCGGGAGCACGCCTTCTACAGCGAACTCGGCGCCCAGCTCGGCAAGGCCAGGGTCCAGCAGCGTGCGGAGCGGGAGCGGCTGACCCGCCTCCTCGGCCTCTGGGGACGGGAGGCTGAATTCAAGCTTCCGAACGGCCTGCCTTCGCTGCCGGGCCGCCTGACGAGCGGGCAGCAGATCGAGGCCGAGGCGATGCGGAAGCGAACCGACGTGCAGGCGGCCCGCTTCGAGCTGCAATCGCTCGTCGGTCAGTACGGCCTCAACCAGGCCAGCGGCTTCGTCAGCGTCTTCGATGTCGGGTTCGCCAATCAGTACACCCGGTCCAGGACCGTCGATGCGGGCGGCGCAAGGACCGACCGGAGCAGCCTGAACGGCTACTCCGCCGACGTCGTCATCCCGATCTACGATTTCGGCACGACGGCGGTACGCGGGGCGAAGGAGACCTACCTCGCAGCCGCCAACCGGCTTGCCGAACGCGCCGTCAACGCCCGCTCCGAGGTGCGTGAGGCTTACCAGCGCTATCGTGGGCAGTACGACATCACCCGTCACTACCAGACGAGCGTCCTGCCCCTCCGCAGGACGATCCTGGACCAGTCCCTGCTCCAGTACAGCGGCATGCTCCTGGACGTCACGACGCTCATCGTCGACGCGCGCGCCAGGATCGTGAGCAACATCCAGGCCATCGAGGCGCAGCGCGACTTCTGGATCGCGGCGACCGACCTCAAGGCCGCGACCGTCGGCGGCGGCTTCTCGGGCGGCGGCTTCGGGGGCGAGCCGGCGGGCGGCAGCGGTGCGACGAGCCTGGCGGTGGCGACGCCCGGCGGCTGAGAGCGGCCTTCGGGTCATCGAACGACATTCGGAGAGCAACCATGACCGACATCTCGCGCAGACGGATTCTGGGGGCCGGCGGCCTCATCCTGGCAGGCTCGTCGATGGTCAGCGGGCGCGTCCAGGCCGCCGGCCTGCCCGAGGCGCCGACGATGGGCAAGGCGGTGATGCAGCCGCCCCTCTATCCGACGAGCGGGCCCGACTACCAGCCGGTGGTGACGCTGAACGGCTGGACGCTCCCCTGGCGCATGCGCGGCGACTGGAAAGAGTTCCACCTGGTCGCCGAGCCCGTCGTGCGGGAGATGTCGCCCGGCATGGACGCCCGGCTCTGGGGCTACAACGGGCAGTCGCCGGGTCCGACCATCGAGGCGGTCGAGGGCGACAAGGTCCGCATCTTCGTGACGAACCGCCTGCCGGAGGCGACCGCCGTCCATTGGCACGGCCAGACGCTGCCCAACGGCATGGACGGGGTCGCGGGGCTGACCCAGCCCGGCATCCCGCCGGGCAAGACCTTCGTCTACGAGTTCATCCTGAGGCGCTCGGGCACCTTCATGTACCACCCGCACTCGGACGAGATGATCCAGATGGCGATGGGCATGATGGGTTTCTTCGTCGTCCATCCGCGCGACCCGGCCGAGCGCCGCGTCGACCGCGACTTCGTCTGGCTCCTGAACGCCTACGACATCGAGGCCGGGTCCTACGTGCCCAAGGTCAACACGATGCTCGACATGAACATGTGGTGCTTCAACAGCCGCGTCTGGCCGGGCATCGACCCGATGGTCGCGCGCCAGGGCGACAAGGTCCGGATGCGCTTCGGCAACCTGACCATGACCAACCACCCGATCCACGTCCATGGGGTCGACTTCAAGGTCACCGGGACGGACGGGGGCTGGATCAACGAGGGTTACCAGCTCCCGGAGGTGTCGGTCGACGTCGCGGTCGGGCAGATGCGCGCCATCGAGTTCAACGCCGACAACCCGGGCGACTGGGCGATCCACTGCCACAAGTCGCACCACACCATGAACGCCATGGGGCACTCGGTGCGCACCTACATCGGCGTGGACCTGAAGAGCACCGCCAAGCAGATCCGCAAGATCGCCCCGGGCTACATGCCGATGGGATCGACGGGCGGCGGCATGATGACCGAGATGGAGATGCCGCTTCCCGACAACACCCTGCCGATGATGACGGGCGCGGGTCCGTTCGGGTCCGTGGAGATGGGCGGCATGTTCACCGTGCTCAAGGTCCGCCCCGGGCTCGCCGCCGGCGATTACCGGGACCCGGGCTGGTACCGGCATCCGGAGGGAACCCTGGCCTACGAATGGACAGGCGACCCGATGCCCGAGCCGAGCCGCTCGCCGGACACGCCGAAGGGCAGGCGCGCCCGGGAGACCGACCTCCGGGTCGTCGATCCGCGGACGCGCCGGTCCGCCTCGAATTCCGGCGGTCACCAGGATCACTGAGCCCGCGCGAGCGGGACCGCGTCACGACGGTTCGGAACGGGGCAGCCCCCTTCCGGAGTCCGCCGCGTGGGTCGCCCCCCCCCTCGGCGGCGACCTGCGCGGCGGTTCGACAAACCAAACGGAGAGAGACCATGAATCGCAAGTTTTCGCTCGTCGCGCTTTCTGCCGCCCTGATCGCGGTCGCCGCGCCCGCCTGGGCGCAGGCCACGAAGGGCACGGTCACGAAGGTCGACGCCGCTGCCGGCAAGGTCACGCTCGACCATGCCGCAATCCCGAAGCTCGACATGGACGCGATGACGATGGCGTACCCGGTGAAGGATCCCGCCATGGTCAAGGACCTCAAGCCCGGGGACAAGGTCGACTTCGAGGTCGACGGGACCGGCGGCGAATACACCGTCACGACGATCCGGAAGGCGAAGTAGGCCCCCGGAACAGCCCGTCGCGCGGCGACGCGGCCGAGCGCGACGGCCTTCGAGCCTGGAGAGACGACACATGCGACGCCCCCTTCTTTCCGCCGCGCTCGCGGCGACGCTCCTTGCCCCGTTCCCCGGCGGGGCCTTTGCCCAACCCGCGAAAGGCGCCCCTGCGGCCCTCGAACGGGCGCGGGACGTCATGGCGAACCGTTTCCGGGACACCAAGCTGAGCGGCGACCCGGACCGTGATTTCGCCGAGATGCTCATCGCGAGCTACGAGGAGACGCTGTTCCTCGCCAAGACGCAGCTCGACTACGGCGGCGACCGGCAGCTGCGCGAGACCGCGCAGAAGATCCAGGACGAGCAGCAGGCGAGGATCGACGCCCTCAAGCAGTGGCAGGTTCGCAGCCGCGAGGCCGGGTATCGACCGCAGCCCAACCAGACGCCCCCGGGCGAGGGACCGCTGGACCGTCAGGCGCAGGCGGCCCCGGCGCAAGGCCAGCCCGCATCGCCGGCCGCGGGCGAGAAGGCGGTCGCCCCGGCGCCGCCGTCCAACGCACCGCTGGTCGCCGCGACCGTGCGGAAGGTCGACGATGCCACGGGCAAGGTGACCCTCGACCACGAGACCATCCCGAACATCGGCATGGACGCGATGACGATGGCCTACAAGGTCCAGGACCCCGCCATGCTGAAGGGGCTCAAGCCCGGCGAGAAGGTTCGGTTCTCCGCCGACCGCGTGAACGGCTCCATCGCCGTCACGCGGATCCAGAAGGCGCGATGACCCGCCCCCGGGCGGCGGGGCGGAGGGCCGCGTTGACGGCGGCGCTCGGCCTGGCGGTGCTCGCCGGCATCGCATGTCCCGCGGCGGCCGGGGACGACCCCGTTCCCCCGGGGGACGACGGGAAGCGCCCGGCGCCAAGCCCGGTTGCCGGCCGTCCTCGGGCCGCGGACATGGCGGGAACCTATTCGGGCCTGATCGAGCGGGAGGCGTCCGGCCGGGGGCTTCCGCCGGCCGTCGCGGACGCCGTCGTGTTCGTGGAGAGCGGCTACGACCCGCGTGCGGTCGGCGCGGTCGGCGAGCTCGGCCTGATGCAGGTCCGGCCGTCGACCGCCGCGATGCTCGGCCATCGCGGCCCGGCGGAGGAACTCCTCGATCCGAGCGTCAACGTCCGCTTCGGCGTCGCCTATCTCGCCGGGGCGTGGAAGCTCGCACACGGCGACCTTTGCCGCACGCTGATGAAGTACCGGGCAGGCCACGGCGAGCTGCGCATGACCGCGCGTTCGGTCGATTACTGCCGGCGCGCGCGCGACCGCCTGGCGGCGACAGGGTCACCGCTCGCCCAAGCCGACCTGCCGTCGGTCGCGCCACCTCGCGCCGGGATGGCCATCGCCGTACGTCGATCCCGGAACGGGGACGGCCCCTCCATGACCACGCGGTCGGTCCGGTCCTGGGCCGAACACGTCGCCCGCGTGCGTGCCGTGGAGGCCAGGATCGACCGCATCATGGGCGGCAGCTGATGCGGACGCGGCGCGACGTCCCGATGCCATCCGTCCCGCGACGCACCGAAGCCGATGGGCCGGATCCTCTCCGTGTCGAATGTTCCGCGCGGACATCTCCGGAGGCCCGTGCGGCCGCCTTGGCGCGCCGCCCTGGCCGGGTGCGGCCATGACGGTGCATCCCCTCGCGCGCCGGGCCGCAGACGCCTATCTCGCAGCGGTCGATGACGCCGCCCCCGATCTGGTCGAGGCGCTCTACCTGGTCGGTTCCGCGGCGCTGGACGATTTCCGGCCCGGCCTGAGCGACCTCGATTTCGTCGCCGTGATGGCCTCGCGTGCCGGGGACGATGCCCTGGCGTCGCTCGCCGAGGTCCATGCGCGGCTCCACGAAGCCGTGCACGTCCCTGGGCTCGACGGACTCTACGCCACCTGGGACGAGCTTCGTTCGGGTCCCGTCTCGCGCGCGGAAGGGCCTTGCGTCGAGGGTGGCCGTTTCGTGAGGTCCGGACGTCGGTACCGGGATCCGATGACGTGGTGCGTCCTGCGGGACGCCGCCGTGACGGTGCGCGGCCCGCTCTGCGCGGGCACCGGCGCCTGGCGGGACCCCGGCTGCCTCGACCGCTGGCTCGACGCCAGCATCGACGGCCATTGGCGACCGTGGCTGTCGCGGGTGCTCGCCACCCTGAGCGGGGACGAGCCCGTCCTTCTCGCAGACGGCGACGTGGAAGGTGCCGTCCTCGGCCTGTGCAGGCTGCATTACGCCCTCGCGACCGGCCGGGTGCCGTCCAAGAGCGGCGCCGGGCTCTACGGCCTGATCGCCTTTCCGGCGGAGTGGCGCCCCGTCGTCGAGGAGGCGCTCCGCATCCGTCGGGAGCCAAGTGCCGCGCCGGGGTACCCGGACCCCCGAAGCCGACGGGACGCGGTGCTGGCCTTCGCCGGATTCGCGGTGGCCGATGCCGCCGCCTTCGCGGCCGATGCGCGTGGGCGACGGCGACGAAGCCGTTTCACCGCCTCGCCCGCGGAGATCGACCATGGCCGGTAGGTCAGGCGATGGCGCCGCGTCGGGGCCGGCGCCGTCGCCGGACGACCCGACGGACGCGCGCATCCCCGCCTTCCTCGACAGGATCGGCCGCCGGCTGCGCGAGGGCCCCTACGGCAGGTGGATCTCGGTCGGCTTGCGGCGGGACGTCACCGTCCCATTCGACACGCCGGGAGCGAGGGTCCCGATCCGGCTGCGGGATTACCGGGCGGGCGACCTTGAGGCCCTGTTCCCCCGCGGATGCGACGCAGCCGCCGAACGTGAGCGGGGCGACGTCCTGTGGAGGCTCGGCAAGGTAGGGAGCGGCGACCTCCCCAGCCGCTGCTTCGTGGCCGTCGACGTTCGGTCGGGACGTCCCTGCCACATACAGTGGCTGACGGAGCCCGGCTACGGAGCGGCGATACGGCGGGCCGGGGGGCTGCCGGAGTTGGAGGCGAACGAGGCGATGCTCGAAAACGCCTACACGCCCGTCGGATACCGCGGTCTCGGCGTCATGACCGCCGTCGTCGGTCTGATGGCGGATCGGGCCGCCTCCCTCGGCAAGCGCCGCGTCGTCGCGTTCATCGACGAGGACAATTCCCCCTCGCTCAGGGCTGCGGAGCGCGCCGGGCTCTCAAGGTGGGTCGTCCGAACGAGGACGCAGTACGGCTTCGGCCTCGTGAGGATCTCGCGTTTCGACCGGCTGGCCGCCCCGGTCGATGGGGACTCGGACCGTCCTGGCGGGTCTTTCCGCACGGACCGATCTCGAAGAGGCCGCTGAGGCGTCCGCCCACCTACACGCCGCCGTGTCGCCAAGCGCGCTCGGCTCCGTCCTCCCCGCGGCAGGCCCGGCAGGGGATGGCCCGACGCAAGGTTACCCGATGGACGCGATCCCGATCCTTCACGCTTTCTTCCATCGGCTCGCGGGCATCGACTACCCGTTCGGCCATTGGTGGATCGACCTCGCGGTCGCCGTCGCGCTCGTCCTCGGCCCGGCCTGGGCCGCCTGGATGGCCGGGCGGCTCGCCTTCCGGTGGCCGGGTCCCGGGCGGTCGTCCGGGCGCATGCCGCCGGGGTTTGCGACGCGCCGGACCGGAAGTGCGGCCCCTCCACATCCTCGGCGTCCTGCGGTGCGGACCACGCTGGAGACGTTCGTCCTGCGCGCGACGCTTCGGCAACAGGTACGCCTCGTGGCGATCTCGGTCCTGACGCTCCCGATGGCCTGGATGCTCCTGGAGATACCCAAGCACATCATCAACCACGCGCTCTCCGACCCGGGCGGACACGGGTTGCCGGGCATGAGCCTCCCGGGGCTGGACGTGGACCGGACGGGCCTGCTCTTCGCCCTCTGCGCGGGCTATCTCGGCGTCCTCTCGCTGAACGGGCTGATCAAGTACGGCGCGAGCCGCATCCGCGGCCGCGTGAACGAACGCATCGTGCGCCGACTGCGCCTGTCCATCGTCCGCGAGGCCCGCGACGAGCGGTCCGAGGAGCGGCGTGCCACGTTCGCGGCCGTCGCCATCCAGGAGGTGGAGGCCATCGGTTACTTCGGGGGCGGCCTGGTCGCCGTGCCGATCGTCCAGGGTGGGGTGTTCGTCACCAGCGTCGTGTTCCTGCTCCTCCAGAACCCGGCCCTGGCCGCAGCGGCCCTCGTCATGCTGCCGTTGCAGCTGACGGTGCTGCCGCGGCTACAACGGCGGCTGAACGCCAAGGTCCGTCAGCGTGTCCACGCGACGCGCGCCCTCGGCGCCCTGTTGGCCGGTGCGGGGCGCGGACGCCCCTCCGAACCCGGCGGGGCCGGAGAGCGGGAGTGGACCGACCGCGCGCGCCTCGCCCCCCAGATGCGTCAAGCCGAGGATCTGGAGCGGATGCGCGTCGAGATCGGCGACCTCAAGGGCAGGCTGAAGGGGCTGTACAACTACAGCTCGAACCTGACGCCGTTCTTCCTGTTCCTGGTCGGCGGCTACCTCGTCGTCCAGGGGAAACTGTCGCTCGGCGCCCTCGTCGCCGCCCTCACCGCCTACAAGGAGATCGCGCCGGCCCTGCGCGAGCTGTTCGACTTCGCCCAGGCCTGGTCGGATGCCCGGGCGCGGTTCGAGGAGGTCTCGAAGGTGCTCGGCTTCGCGGACGCCGTCGAACCGGGGCGCCGGTCGGGCGGGGCGGAGCCGGCCCCGGATATCTCCCGGGGTCGGATCGCGGAGGCGTGACCCGTGCCTCAACCGCGCTCGAAGGCGGCGAGGATGGGACACGGGCCGGTATCGGTCGAGGCGCAGGCGCGGGCGAGACGTCGGAGGGCGTCCCGCGCGGTGCGCAATTCGGCGATCCGTGCGTCGAGGGCGACCGCGCGCGCCTCGGCGAGGGCAAGGGCGCGGCCGCGGTCCTCGCCCGCGTCGAGCGACAGGAGCTCGCCCACCTGCTCCAGGGTGAAGCCCGCGGCCCGCGCCGCACGGATGAAGCGGAGCCTCCGGAGATCCTCCGGGCCGTAGCGCCGGACGCCCCCGGCCTGCGGCGGCGTCGGGAGGAGCTGGCGGCGCTGGTAGTAGCGCACCGTCTCCACGCCGACCCCACCCGCCTGGGCGAAGGCGGCGATCGTCGCGTTCATCGCTTGACTCCGTACCATGGTACGGAGGTTACGACAGCGTCGGATACAGGTCCATCCCGCCCAAGGAACCCATTCATGACAGCCACCGCAGCGCCCGCCGCGACGCGGACGGAGGCCCGCAGCGCCACCGTCTTCCGCATGGTCACGGACCAGCACGTCTGCCCATACGGGCTCAAGGCCAAGGATCTGCTCGAACGCGAGGGCTTCACCGTCGATGACCGCTGGCTTCGGACGCGCGAGGAGACGGACGCGTTCAAGGCTGAGCACGGGGTCAGGACCACCCCGCAGACGTTCATCGCGGGCGAGCGCGTCGGCGGCTACGACGACCTGCGCCGCCGTCTCGGCAAGGCGGTCGCCGACCCCGACGCCACCACCTACAAGCCGGTCGTCGCGGTGTTCGCGATGACCGCCGCGATGGCGCTGGCGGCGAGTTACGCGGCGTTTGGGACCGCCCTGACGATGCATTCAGCCGAATGGTTCATCGCCTTCAGCATGTGCGTGCTCGCCCTCCTGAAGCTTCAGGACGTCGAGACCTTCTCGTCGATGTTCCTGGGCTACGACCTGCTCGCCAAGCGCTGGGTCCGCTATGCCTACGCCTATCCGTTCTGCGAGGGGCTGGCCGGGATCCTGATGATCGCGGGCGCGCTGGACTGGATTTCCATCCCGGTGGCCCTCTTCATCGGCACGGTCGGCGCGGTCTCGGTGTTCAAGGCGGTCTACCTCGACAAGCGGGACATCAAGTGCGCCTGCGTCGGGGGGTCGAGCAAGGTGCCGCTCGGCTTCGTGTCGCTGACCGAGAACGTGATGATGGTGGCCATGGCCGTCTGGATGCTGTTCTCGCATCACTGACGTCGTCTCCGTCCCGGCGCACCGCGCCGTTCATGTCGAAGGATCGCCCGGCCGATACCGGCGCCCCGCATCCGTCAACGACCGCAGCCGGGCGCTGGCCTCGTTCGACGCTCCCCATGCCGAGCCGCGCCCTCGACCGACGTGTCGTAGGCATGGCGGCTCCGGATGTGCGCGGGAGGGCGCGAGGCCATGTCACGCCGGTCGGGCGATCCGGCCTACGTCGGGCGTCCGGGACCTGGAGGTCGACGCGATGCTCAGTCGGCCGATGCGATCCCGGATGCCGTGACCGCGGCCTCGCGGGCCGGGCGGCCCTGGGCCGCGAGGGCGGTCGGGCCGGCATGCGGTGGCGATGTGGCGGCCATCGTCCCGAGGAGGTCGGCCGGAGAGACGCGGACGGCCACCATCGCCTCGTCGGGCGTCATCGGCGCTCCCTCGAACATCCAACCGGCCCCGGACCGGCTGCCCTTGCGCACGACGGACGGCTCCGCCGCATCGCACCAGAGGGCTACGATCCGGGGCGATGACGCCTCGAAGACCGGAGACCCCGACTGGCCGGGCAACCGCCGAGGCGCGGGATCCAGACCGGAGGCGAACCTGCCCGCGACCCCCAGCATACGCTTGGCATGCCTGACATGGACGTCGCCGGGATGCGGACCCGGAATCCGGCTTGGCTCGATGGGATACGACGCCTGCCACCTGGCGTCATCGAACGTCCCGAAGCTGTCGAGGAGCGAACGGCTTTCCGGATGCCGGCTATCGTACCGGTAGACCAGCCGCGTCCACGACCCCGCGAGTTCGGCGCAGCTGCTCGCGACCTGCGTGAGGAGCGACGCCATCTCGGCCTCGGCCAGCATGGGGACATGGAGGCACATGGCGGGGGCGTTCGCCCGGCGCGCCGCGTCGAGCAGGGGATCGCTCCCGACGAACGGTCCGGAAGCGTCGATGATCAGCACGGGACCCAGGTCGGTGACCCCGTCGGGCACGAAGACGTCGCCGGTGCCGACGGCCCCCCTCACCGTCCTCCCGATATCGCCCGCGAGACGGCGGACCCAGGCGGACATCCCGTCGGAGATCGACTCACGGACCACCTCGGTCACGGCCTCGACGGCCTGCCGCCGTTCGTCCAGGGCATCGAGACGGCCGTCGATGCCACGGAGCGCGATCTCCTCGGCGACGAGGCTCGGCCCGCTTCCGGCCAGCCGCCCGACCGCGCGCGACAGCGCCTTGGTCCGCGCACGAAGATAGGCGAAAGCCGCATCGCGGTCCTCGGAGACGTCCCCGGCCTCCAGCCCCGCCAGATGCTCGTCGAGATCGCGCAAGGAGGTCTTGACGTGCTCCAACGCCGTCGCCCGCTCCTCGTCGATTGCGGGATCGTCCGACGCCAACATCTCGGCCCGGAGTTCCTCGCGAAGCACCGCCCGCCCGGACGGGGTGAGCGTCCAGGTCAGCGACGGGCGTCCGCGCCCGGCCGGGGCGACCTCCTCCCGCGTGCACAGGTCCCTGCGTTCGGTCAGGTAGTTGCGGACCGTCGATTCGTTCGCGTCGGCGAAGGCCGCCAGTTCCCTCACCGTCGCACGGCCCAGCCTAAGCAGGCCGCGCTTGATCTTGAGGTTTTGGCTCATGTCACCGGAGTGCCTAGAAGCAGGATCCATATTATCGGGATCCGGGCGAAAATATCAACCCTCGTAGTCAGCCAGCGTTCGCCTCAGGGCGACCATGTCCCCTGTCGCCGAGAAGTCGACGACGGCGGCGATCAGTTCGTCGCGGTCGATGCCGAACGAGGTTTCCAGGGCTAAGCCGAGCGCGTCGACGACCCGGTCGCGGTCGGACTGCGGCAGCCTGAGAGCGTTCAGTGCCAGGGAGAATGCAAGAACCCGGTTCCGGCCTCCGACCATGCCGGCATCGCCGTCGCCGTCGCCGAACCGGTCCAACTCGGCACGAAGGCGGTCGACGGCCCGCCGTGCGTAGATCCTGCGGCCTCGCTGGATCGGCGGCAACGTCGCCTGTGCCCCGATCCGCCTCGCGTTCAGCGCACTGCAGGCGCGAAGGACATCGGTCGCCTCCTGCACGATCCAGGCGGGCTTGCCTTCCTGATCGCCGCGGACCCATGCCTCGACCAACCACAAGGCGATGACGTCCATCCATCCTTCGGACCATGCGCACGACCCGTCGACCTGCAGACGCGGTTCCGCGCCGTCGGCGACGGCCGTCCCTTGGTATGCGTGACAGACGAGTTCGTGGGCGAGCACATAGGGGAGATGGCACGCGCAGTCCCAATCGAACGCATCGTCGCGAATGCTAAGGGTGACGACGGAGACCAGGTCGCTTCCGTCGATCCACCGACACGAGCCGCTCAAGGCGGAGCTGTCGAGCAGGCCCGCGACCTGGTCGGAATGCAGGCGTCCCAACGCAAGGTGGACGGCCGGCAGGCGAACGGAGACGTCGAGGCCGCCGTAGAGCCGTGCGACGACACCGTCGAGGATGCCGAAGAGCGACGCGATCTCGCCCGGCATCGGCGCGTCCTCGACGCACCCGGCGTGTTCGAGGCGCGCGCGGAAGTCATCGGACCGCGTGCGGATCGCATCGAATGCGGGGCAGCCAGCGGGCAGCTCGACGGCTTGGACGAGGTCCCGCAACGCGGCAACCGCCTGGGACCTGGGGGCGTCGGGCAGCGTCCGGACGACATTCGACCGCGCCAGCGCCGGGCCGACGATCCCGTCCGTCAAAAGCGCGGCGGCCGTCTCGCTCGTGCCGGGAAGGCCCCCGGACCGGAACGCCGCCGCAACCGCGTAACGGATCTCCAGGGCGGTCCGGCGGCCGGCGTCGAGCAAGGTCAGACGAGGCGCGGAGGCAGATCCGTCACTGGACGTCATCGGGTGTGACGACCTCGGGACCGATGCCTCCCGTGGGAAGCGACTCCTCGGCCCGCGCCTTCAGGAGCTTCTCCCAAACCGCCTTCGTTGCGGCCTTGATGGCATCCTTCACGAGATCCTTGGCAAGATCCGTCGCGACGCTTCCGGCGAACCCGCCGAGGGTCACGAATATCGCGATGGCAGCATCGGCGAGGCCCGCTTCCGCCGGCTTGGCGACGAAGGGGCTTCGTGCCGGCAGGTCCGCGGCGGCCAAGCCGAGCAGTCCGGCGGCCTCCGCGCGCGAGGCCGGATCGGCTAGGACCGTCGCCCAGGCCGTTTCGATGGCGACGTTGATCTCGGCGACGTCCGCCGCGCCGCTCGCGTAACCCGCGATTTCCGTTTCCAGGTTCGACGGCAAGCTCATCGCATCCCCCAAGCGTGACCGACCACGAGATGGGTACCGGGCGCCGATTTCGCCAGGGCCGAGACGCCCTGGGCCTTCGTTCGGAAACCGGGCTGCAGCCCGCCGGTTGATGCGCTGCGTACCCATGAGGGGTATTAATGCGGCCAGGGATCTGGCCTGTATCAAGACGGACGGTCGTCGGCGAGCCGGCGTCGATGCGGAGAACCACCATGGACGCGATCATCCACGGGGCGGGAGGCGGGTTCCTGATGGCCGCCGGCATGTTCTGGCAGACGGGCTGGAGCCTGGTGCTGGGATTCACCATCTCGGCCGTGCTCCAGTCCGTGGTCTCCTCGGACCAAATGCGGAAAGCCTTCGGCGGCGGCAGCGTGCGCGAGATCGCGCTGGCGACCCTCGCCGGCGCAGCCTCGTCCTCCTGTTCCTATGCCTCGGCCGCCATCATGCGCACCCTGTTCAAGAAGGGCGCGGCGCTCGTCACCTCGCTCGCCTTCCTGTTCGCCTCGACCAACCTCGTCCTCGAACTCGGACTGATCCTCTACGTGCTGCTCGGCTGGCAGTTCATGCTGGGCGAGTGGGTCGGCGGCGTGGTGCTGATCGCCATCATGAGCGCGCTGGTGACGCTCACCTATCCGAGGCGGCTCGTGGAGGAGGCGCGGGCGCACGAGGAGGAGAGCCGCGGCCACGAGCACATGAGCATGACCGTGGATGGCCCGACCTGGCGCGCGCGGCTGGCCAAGCCGGAGGCCCGCATCCGCGTGGCCCAGAACTTCGCCATGGAATGGCGCATGCTCTGGAAGGACCTCGCGCTGGGATTCCTGATCGGCGGGTTCCTCGCCGCGCTGGTTCCGGACGGCGTCTGGAGGACCCTCTTCCTGAGCGACGCCCCGGCTTGGCTGCAGGTGCCGGTCAACGTGCTGCTCGGTCCCCTCATCGCCGTGCTGACCTTCGTCTGCTCCATCGGCAACGTGCCGCTCGCGGCGGTGCTATGGGCGGGCGGCGCGAGCTTCTCCGGCGTGCTGGCTTTCCTCTACGCCGACCTCATCGTGATCCCGCTTCTCGACATCTACCGCCGCTACTTCGGCTGGCGCATGGCCGCCTACATCGGCGGCGTGTTCTTCGTGACGATGGCCGCCGCCGCGCTCGTCGTCGACCTGACGTTCACTGCGCTTGGCTGGATCCCGTCACGCGACATCGACGTGCGTGCGCAGATGACCGAGTTCAGCCTGAACTACACGTTCTGGCTCAACCTCCTGTTCGGCGCGCTCGCGGCCTACCTGTTCTGGGTCAGCCATAAGAACCCGATGCATCACGGTCATGGCGAGCAGGGTGACGATGGGCACGGCGACCAGCACGGGCGCGACCACACGATGCACGCACGTCGCTGAGAAGGGGACGCCATCGTCGCCGCGAGGGCGCATGGACACAGGGCGTCATGGCCTCCGCGCTATCGGTCGCGCGATGGCCAGCACGCCCTTCAGGCCGCTCCCGAAACGGGCGATCGTCTCGCGATGGCCTCGGAGCTCGCTGTACGGAAGGTATCGCAGGTCGAGCTCGCCGACACGGGAGAACGCGGGCCGGGCGAATTGCGCCCTGACGTCCTCCTCGCGGTTGTCCGGTGCGACCAGGAAGAAGTTGCGGGCCATCCCGCCCTCCACGCCGAGCGCGAGGTCCAGCATGCGCACGATCCCGGAGTAGATGCTGGTCGTGTGCTCGACCTCGAAGGCCGCCGCCACGTCCCGGCACGCCTTATCGATCCAGAGCACGTCGATGAGCCGGACGGTGTCGGCCGAGCCATTGGCGGCCAGTCCCTCGGGCAATCGGGCGAGGCACCCGTCCGACAGGCGGCCCGAGGCATAGGGGCGGCTGGCGTCGTTCGACGCGATCCAGACGTCGAAGCCGAGGGCGAGGCCCAGGTCGCGTATCCAGCCCTGGATCTCGGTGTGGGTGTGGTCCGCCTCCCCGGCCGCGACGGCCGCCTTCGACGGCGTCCCGCCCGCCTCGGCCCGCACCCGCTCCAGGTCCGCGCGCCAACGCACGAGGGCCACCTCCGCATCGCGCTCGGGCAGCGGGTAGCGTCCGGACCCGACGTCGAAGAGGAAGCCCGCGACCGCGCCGAAATCGTTCGAGAGCAGGGCGCGATGTTCGCCGTTGAGGTCGACGATCCCGCGTCGCATCGCCAGGTACTGGTCCCAGCGTCCGAGCTTCACGTTGGCACCCGTGAGGGCGTTGTAACCCTTGACGATGGCCGTGTTGAAGGGAGGCACCCAGGTCGGATGCAGGAAGTAGAGCAGGTTCGCCGCCGCGGGGCCCAGGCCCTTGATGCGCACGTCGTCGAGCGCGCGTATCGCGGCCAGCACGTGCGCCTCGGCGTTGCAGCAGAGACAGGTGTCGAGGAAACGCCCGAAGGCGACCTGGTTGGCCCGATCCTCGTAGATGTCGGGGATGCGCAGCTTCGGCTTCCAGAGGAAGGCGTGGTCGGCGCCCCTGAAAACCTGCCGCTGCTCGGCGATGGAATGGACCACCGTCTCCAGCGAAGACCCACGGTAGGCGTTGCCGAAGGTGTCGGCCCTGATCTCGTCGACCACCGCCTGCAGCCCGCGGCGGATCGACCGGAAGTTCTTGATGCGCTCCTCCCAGAGGAACCACGTCCGATAGGATGCGCCGGGATCCTCGCGCCAGTGTCGGATGAGGTTGGCGACCCAGGGTCCGTCCAAGCGTCGTCTCCCATCGTTCGCCATCGGCGACCGCGCCGCGCCGGAGGCCGGTTCGCCAAGGGTCGCCGGTTACCCCCGTGGGGTTCCGACCGATATACCCGCCTCTCGCGGCACCGCAACCTCGGGTTTCGATGGCCTCCGGGCCGTTCCTTCCCGGGCCGGGCCGGCAGACCATGGCATCGAGTTCTGCGGGCGTTTGAGTTTGCCTTCGCACGATGGGCATCCCCCGCGGATGGCTCGAATGTGTCGCGATGGGCCAAGGATCCGGCATCGTGGATCGAAACGACCTGGGCGTGCGCGACCATTTTGGCGGCGACGTGCACGCGCGGGGGTCGGACCGGAATGGCCGCGCGGCAAGCGGCGACGGACGTTCACCGGGCTTCCTCGATCCTGGACGGCTTGGGAGACAGGCCGCGTGTCCGGCCGACGCGCCCCCCACAACATACGCTAACGCTACCATTCTCAAGACGCGATGCGCCTGCACTTCATCCTCGCGGAGGGGAGCGAGGTCCGGCACGATCCGGACGCCTCGCGAGACCGCTAAAGCATGTTCGTCGGCCGGAAGCGGCTAACAGCCGTGACTTCCTGGCTGTCTGGTTGCGGAACGTTGTTGGGATGGTCATTCCGCCGGCGATCCACCCGAGCACCGCGGCGGAGCCGGACGATGCCTGCCGCAGTTCCGTAGCCCGGCGCACGGCGGCACGGACCCCTTGGGCAGTGAGCAATCCGACGCCGAACAGGACTAAGGCGATGACGAGCCCTGGCACGAGTGCCGCTGCCGAACGGCCCAGGCCCTCCAGGCATCCGAGCGCTTCCGGGAAGATCATGCGGTATCCGGATTCATGGGAAACCCGCCGGTGGCAGATGTGCCGGCCGGCGGCGCTTCATCGGTGATCCGCGAGGGCGACAGGCCCCCGTGGATCACCTTACGGTCAGGTCAGCGACGTGGTCCGCCGGTCGTTCCGCCGTATTGCTGTCCGCCGGCCCCGCGCGAGGGCATGCCGGCATTGCCGCGGCTGGCCGGGCCCTGCCGCATCCGGCGATGGCGCATCATGCGATGGCGGCGCATCTCGCGGCGCGACATTCGAACCTGGACGAGGTCGGCGCTCGTCGAGGGGGCGACGCCGGCCGCGTTCACGGGCAGAGCCGAGGACGGCAGGGTCGAGGCTCCGAGGCCGAGGCCGGCCAGGAGCGCCGAGGCGAGGATGGTGTGCTTCATGGTCGTCTCTCCTTCGTTGGTCGAAATCAGCTCTTCTTCTTCGAGTAGGTGAACTTCGGCGCGTTCTTCAGCGTGTCCTTGTCGGTGTCGGCGTGGACCATCCACTTGCCGTCCTTGTCGCTGATGGCCAGCGTCGACGGGTCGAGCACGACGTAGCTCTCTCCCATGCCGAGGAAACCGCCGACGCTGACGACAACACCGGTCAGGGTCCTGCCGTTCTCGATCACCAGGTCCTCGACCTCGCCGACAATCTCGTTCTTGTTGTTGTAGACGGTGGTGCCGACGAGCTTGGACGACATCACGTCGGCCGGCTTCACGGTGACGTACTTCAGCTTCACCGTCGCGGTGTCGGCCATCTTCATCCCCATGCCGGACGACGTCATGTCGGAGGACGCGGGCATGGCCGTGCCCGGTGCCGGGGTCGTCGGCGTCGTCTGGGCCAGGGCCGGGACGGACAGGCATGCAAGCGCGAGGGCGGCGGTGCTCGTGCGATAGGACAAGACGTTCTCCCGATTGTCGTTTCGAAGATGCAGCCAGATCGTCCCTCTCGGGACCGGGCTCGTACCAAATCCCTGGCTGCACGGTTCGGGGCCCTAACGTCCGCGTTCAGGAAACGTTCAGAAAAAAGAGGTCGCGCATAAATGTTTGGTCATGATTTCCCCAGAAACAGCCCGGTAGAGATGCTGGCTCTGAGTGGAAATTCTAGTTTCCCGCAGTAAGCGTTTGGTCCATTCGAGATGGAGAAAATTTAATCCCTCTTCTCTTGCGTGCCGTCGATGAAATTCTTGTGATCTAACCCGTGAAACGGAGAGGCACATGGGTCCGTAACGTCGTCACGAGCCTCGATGATCGAGCCGTTATGACGTCAACAGGACTTTCAATGATGCGTACGACCCTGACCGCCGCCCTCCTCGCCTCCGGCCTGGCCTTCGCGGCGCCGGCCTTCGCCGAGACCGCACCCATGGTCGGCGGCGCTCCGATGATGGCCGACAAGACCATCGTGGAGAACGCGTCCAAGGCCAGCAACCTCACGACCCTGGTCGCCGCCGTGATGGCCGCCGGGCTCGCCGACACCCTGAGCGGCAAGGGCCCGTTCACGGTGTTCGCCCCAACCAACGCGGTCTTCGCGAAGCTGCCGGCCGGCACCGTCGATACGCTCCTGAAGCCCGACATGAAGAAGACGTTGATGGGCGTGCTCACCTACCACGTCGTCCCGGGCAAGCTCGACGCCAAGGAGCTGATGGCCAAGGCGAAGATGGGCGGTACAGAGGCCAACTTGAAGACGGTCGAGGGCCAGGTGCTGACCGTGAAGATGGACGGCGACCGGCTCGCGCTGATCGACCAGAAGGGCGGCGGCGCCTTCGTCGAGCAGGCCGACGTGTTCCAGTCGAACGGCGTCGTATACGTCATCGACAGCGTCCTGATGCCGAAGTAAGTCCAGCCGCCGGGACGGGTCGTCCGTAACGGGCGGGCGACCCGCCCCGTACGCCCAGGTCCGGGAACATTCGATCTTGACCGTTCATTGAGTTGGTCATGAGGTTCCTGACCACAACCATGACGGCAATGGCCGTGTGCACGGCCTTTCTGGTCGGCGCTGCCTTCTGGATCGATGCCCCCGACCGGAACGTGCAATCGACCGGACTGACCGCGGCCACGGTCCTCGGTACCGACGGCATGGCTCCGTTGGCCCGGCCGTCCGATCCGGGAGCGGTCGCGTCCGGCTACGCCGACGTCGTGGTCGGCGACCAGGGCTAGATTCGGTCCGCGAGCCTTAAGGTCTAGCCTCGCCAAATTCGGAGATTGAACCGCGCCGGGTTTCCCGGAGGGCATTCGGTTTGGGTCCGGCTGCCAAAGCTTGCTTGCGCTTGGGTCGGGGCATGATAGTTCGCTTCGGCCTCGGAGGGAGGGATATTCCTTATCGGTTCGAGCAGGCGGCGGGATTGAACCAGGCGCCACCTTCGATGGCTGCGAACTCGACGGCCTCGAAATGCAGCCACGGCCCAGGCCGATTGATCACCTCGGCATTGAACAGGCCGATCACCGTTTCGGCGAGAGCGTTGATGCTCCCATATCCGTCAAGCGGGGGCAGTGCTTTCTACGACGCCTCGATGACGGCCGCAGAGATGGGTGTAGATGTCGCGGGCGACGAACCGTTTAAGGCAGCGTTTGATGTCGAGTTTCGTTAGTCCCTCGGCGAGGCGCTTGCTGAGATAGGCGAGCGTCGGCGGGTGGTGGCACAGGCGTACGTCGACGACAAGTCAGCGGGCCGCATTGGCTTGGCGATTGCCGCCGCGGTTCAGCCGATGCCGATTCGTCATACCGCTGGAGGCGGGGACCGGGCAGACCCCGCACAGTTTCGCAAAGGCCGCCTCCGAGCGGATCCGCTCGGGGTTGTCGCCGACAGGGATCAGCATCTTGGCGCCGTGCCGGTCGCGATGCCGAAGGCCGCCTTCAGGCCCGGTGCGCAGGTGTCCGTCAAGGAATCGAGAGCAGGGTCGTGCCCCATGATCTCGGCATCGAGCATGAGCCAGCGCTGTGAGCCGAGGAGCAGCCAGTGCACTGTTATGGGCACCCGGAAGTCGGGTCGACGTCGGACGGCGCTACCATCCCGTCCACCAAGGACCGGGCGCTGCGGCGGCTACGGGCCATCGAGGCGCGTCGACGATTACCGACGGCGCCGCCTCCGTCGCGCCGCGCACGCCGGTAGGAGAATGCGTTGCACACTCGCCGAACGGACATTCCCACACCGCATCAGGCAGGGGGAGGATACCGACTGCACCGTCGGCGCGTGAAACCGTACGACGGATCGAGGTGTTGCCCCTCGATCACACCGCATTGGGAAGTGCGTCGACGGAGACGCCAGCGGCTTGACCTTCCCACGTGGGAAGGCGGCCTTTTCAGGGGACCTTGACCTTCCGCCCGGCTCCCGCCGCGGCCCCTGGGGAATTCCGTAGTGGCATCGCTTTCGCGGAACGGTCCGGCACCGACCCGCCGCCGGTTCATTTCCGGTCTCGGCGCCTGCGCCGTCGCGGGTCTCGCGGCGCGCAGCCGCTCCGCCTTCGCGCTGACGAGCCCCGGCGAGGCCACCGTGCCGCGCGCAGCGACCTACGACCTCTCCGTGGCCCGAGGGATGGTCAACAAGACCGGTACGTCCACCTGGGCCAATACCATCAACGGCGGCGTGCCCGGCCCGGTGCTGCGCTGGCGCGAGGGCGACGTCGTAACGATCAACGTGCGTAACGAGATGCCCGAAGTGACGGGCATGCACTGGCACGGCATCATCCTGCCGAACGACATGGACGGCGTACCCGGCCTGGAGTTCCCCGGCATCCAGCCGGGCGAGACCTTCACCTACCGCTTCCCGGTGCTCCAGAGCGGCACCTACTGGTACCACAGCCACATGGGCTACCAGGAGCAGAAGGGCGTCTACGGGGCACTCATCATCGAGCCGCGCGGTCGCGACCTCGTGCAGGCCGACCGCGACTATGTGGTGCTCCTGAGCGACTGGACCGACGAAGACCCCGAGCGCATCCAGAACAAGCTCAAGTACCAGGCCGACTACTACAATTTCGGCAAGCGCACGGTGGGGACGTTCTTCGCCGACGCCGAGCGCAGCGGGCTGGCCGACACCGTCAAGGAGCGCTGGCACGAATCCGAGTCCCGCATGGACCCCTCAGGCCTGGAGGCGCCGTCCGGCGAGACCTATACCTACCTGATGAATGGGCAACCGCCCGGGGCGAACTGGACCGCCCTGTTCCGGCCAGGCGAGCGGGTGCGCCTGCGCATCATCAACGCCTCCGCGGCGACCTATTACGACGTGCGCATCCCCGGCCTGACCATGAGCGTGGTCAACGTCCACGGCAACGACGTCGTCCCGGTACCGGTCGACCAGTTCCGCATCGGCGTGGCCGAGACCTACGACGTGATCGTGCATCCCCGCGAGGCGCGGGCCTACACCATCTTCGCCCAGGACCTCGGCCGCTCAGGCTACGCCCGCGGCACGCTCGCGCCCCACGACGGGATGGAGGCCGAGATCCCGCCCTTCGACCCGCGGCCGCTGCGGACCATGACCGACATGGGCATGCAGGGCATGATGGGCCGCGACCAGATCGGCGCGGCCCATCCCGACGGCTCGCGCATCGGCGGCATCCTCGGCGAGCACGCCCACGAGATCGTGTCCGACAAGCGGCGTCTGGCCGGACACCAGCCCATGGTGAAGCCCCCGCCCGGGGTCGAGCTCGACGAGCGCAGCGTCGAGGTGCAGATGAAGCCGAAGATGCTGACTGACCGCACCCGCATCCCGGGCGACGGGCTCAATCAGCTGAACCGCCGTGTGCTCACCTACACCGATCTGCGCTCGATCAACCCCGGCCTGGACGACCGCCCGCCGACCCGCGAGATCGTGCTCAAGCTCACCGGCAACATGCAGCGGATGATCTGGGGGTTCGACGGCAAGAAGTTCACCGAGGTCGGTCCAATCGACGTGACGGTGGGCGAGCGGTTCCGGCTCGTGATGATCAACCAAACGATGATGAGCCATCCGATCCATCTGCACGGCATGTGGATGGAACTGGAGAACGGGCACGGCCGGCACCGGCCTTACCTGCACACGGTCAGCGTCGCGCCGGCCGAGAAGCTGTCGATGCTGGTCACACCCGTGGCGACCGGACAGTGGCCGCTGCACTGCCACATCCTGTATCATTTCGAGGCCGGCATGTTTCGAACCCTGCGCGTCCTGCCGAGGGGTGCGTGATGCGCGCACTCGCCCGCCTCTGTCTCCTCGCCTCGCTCGTCGTCCTCGCACCCGCCGGAGCCTCGGCGCAGAGCGTGACGGGACTTCTCAACGGCGGCACGCACCTTGGGGCGAACACGCTCCAGGGCGCTGCGCCCTACGGCAACCCGATCCTCGACGACCGGCTCTACGCGCACGCCTTTCTCAACCAGTTCGAGGGGCGTTTCGGGGACGGGAACTACTTCCGCTACGACGGGCAGGCCTGGATCGGCGACGACTACAACAAGCTGTGGCTGAAATCGGAAGGTCGCTACAACGCCGGCAATCGCGGCCGATTCTCGGACGGCGACCACGAGGCCCTCTACACCCGGCCGATCTCGACCTATTTCGACATGCAGGTCGGCGTACGCTCGGACATCGACAGCCTGCGCAACCGCACCTGGGCCGCCTTCGGCGTCCAGGGGCTGGCCATCGGGTTCTGGAACCTCGAACTGACCGGCTACGCCAGCGACAACGGCCGCTTCGCGTTCCGGGGCAACGCCTCCTACGACCTCTATCTGACGCAGCGACTGGTCCTGCAGCCACAGATCGAGATGAACGCCTACTCGAAGGCCGACCGCGGCCGGGAGCTCGGTTCGGGGGTATCGGACATCGATATGGGCCTGCGGCTGCGCTACGAATTCACCCGCGAAATCGCGCCGTATGTCGGCGTCTCCTATCAGCAATTCCTGGGCGGAACGGCTGACTACCGGCGCCGGTCCGGCGAGGGCAGCGGTGATCTGCGGGCACTGGCGGGCCTGCGCCTCTGGTACTGATGAGCCGGTTTCCGGCCGGCCGCTAACGCCTATCGTATCCGCCGGCCGTCGCGCGGCGGTGATAGGCTCCAAGCGACCGCTGGGTCGCTCCGTCGTTGCACGGACGTAGTCGTCCGAGACCGGGGCGAGTTGCCGAAAAAGTACGTGGAAGCAGGGTAGCCGCCTGGAACTGAGCCTCCCTGCCACGTCCGCCGCAATAATGTTCGTTCCCGAGCCGTGGAGATCGACCTTGCCACATACCTCTCGCTTGCTCCTCGCCGCGCTCGCGCTTCTGGCAGGCGTCGGGTCGGTCTCCGCCGATGTCGTCTCGGAGCCTGGTATGAAGGGCTACGGCATCCGGGCGGTCGAGGGGGAGACGCTCGCCGAAATGCTCGACCGCTGCTCCGCCGCTGACCGCGGTGCAACCCAGCTTGCTCCAGACGACACCGCAGCCCTTCTGGCCGCGCGCTGCGATCAACTCCGGCGCTCCCTTCGGACTCAACCCGGCAACACCGCGCGACGACGCTGACGCGCGTCCTACCGAAGCGGACGTCGACCCGGCGCGCACAAGGGCTCGTTGAGTGCGGCCGCGGTGATCGAGGACGAGCTCCTCCAGAGCCTACGCCGCGTCGCGAAGCATCGTCAGGCGGTCGGCCGGTGGAGGCCTGGATACATTCCTGCGGCCCCG
The DNA here is from genome assembly GCF_008039455.1 of Methylobacterium sp. WL116. Lineage (NCBI taxonomy): Bacteria > Pseudomonadati > Pseudomonadota > Alphaproteobacteria > Hyphomicrobiales > Methylobacteriaceae > Methylobacterium > Methylobacterium sp. WL116. Next base: position 29,992 of record NZ_VRUV01000001.1, on the reverse strand, counting down.
CGTCGTCGGTGCCTTGCGAAGGGAGAGGATCGCCCTCGACTTCCTCGACCGCTGGATCCTGGAGAACGCGGGCTCGCCATGGATCGCCGACGCCGCTCAGCTCAGGGCCGAGGTCGCGGCGGCGCGCGAGTGGGCCGCGGTCCACCGCCCTCATGACGCGGCGTCCGGGAGCCCGACGGTCGCCGCGCTGCTCGAACGGGCCGGCGTGCCGGAGCCCGTCCGCTCGGGCGCCCTGGCGCGGATACAGGCGAACGTCCTCGCGCTCACCGACGAGACGGTATCCCGGGTCGTGGCCGATCGTTTCGAGGAGGTCGCCGCCGGCATGGCTCGGAATGGGCATTACGCGCGCCACCGGGACGCGGCCGACTTCTTCGACATCGTCCTCTGGTACACCACGCTCTTCGCGGTCTCGCGCCACGACCTGTCGGCGAACTCCCTTCCCCGCATCGGGTACCTGTTCGACCGGGGGGTGACGCCTCCCCTGGAGCGGACCCTTCAGCACGACTTCCACGACTTCCTGATGGGATCGCCGCTCGCCGCCGTGTGCCAGGCGGAGGCGCGCGACCTCGGTGGGGGACGCGTCGACATCCTGTTCACCAGGGGCTGGGTGAAGACGGTCGCGGAACTCAAGCGAACCTTGGCGGACCGACCGTCGGACGGCCTGCTCGACGAGTTCGGCCTGCAGGCGGCCTCCTACTCGGGCACCAACGTCGCCTTCGGCGTCCTGATGGTGCTCGACCTCTTCGACCGCGGCGGCGGCCAGCCGCCCGTCGCGCAGCAGGTGTCCCTCCACCACCGCACGCCGCAGTGGTCCCGGGCGGAGCACGCCGTGGCGCTCTTCCGCATCCAGGGCCGCCGGTTGCCGCCTTCGCGGCAATGACGGGTGCGGGCTCCGTGCAGGGGCTGTGCATCGGGACCGTCCCGGATGCCGGCTCGGGCGTTACGTCCACGCAAGCCGCGGCGTGGCGCGGCCTACCTTGCGACTTGCGCCCCCCCTGCCGACCGGCCGGCGAGCCGAAACGCCGAGCCGGGCCGGCGGATGTCCCGCAGCTCGGACGCAAACCGCCCGACGGCCGCCCGCTTCGTCGGTTGCCGATTCACGGGGCTCGCCGGACGGGCTTCACGCCGCCATCTTCCTGCAGCTCTCGGCACAGGTCCTGCAGCGGTCGACGCAATCCTGCATGTCCCCGACCCGTTCGCAGCTCGTCGCGCACGCCTCGCAGACCTCGGCACAGGCCCGGCAGACGTGCCTGTGCTCGGCGACGCCGACCAGCATGACGTGGGCCGATGTCCGGCAGACCTCGGCACAGGCCATCATCAGCCGGAAATGCTCCGGCTCGACGTGCTTGCCGCCGGCCACCAGGCAGTGGTTCGCGGCCATGCCGAGGCAGGTCTGATAGCACCGCAGGCACTCGTTGACGCAAGACTGCATGTCCTGGCTGGTCTGATGCATCATGATACTCCTGTCGCTTGGGGGTTGGTCGAAGCCTCACTATAAGGGGAACGTCCCGGCGGCCTCGCGGAGGCCACGGAAGGTTCCGTGGGGCAATCTACCCGCCAGGGGTATAGTTCCGGGCTCAGGCGGTCATCGCCGCGGCCCCCCAGAGGTGCACGACAGAATGGCAGGCTCCGACGCGGAACACGGGGGCATCCCGGTCGATCACGCATCCCAGCTCCCGAGGCTTCGCCGGATCGAAGGTCAGGTGCGCGGTCTCCAGCAGATGATCGAGACCGGGCGCTACTGCGTCGATGTCGCCCACCAGATCGATGCCGTCATCGCGGCGCTGCGCCGCGTCCAGTCCGACATGATCCGGGACCATATGCACGCCGTGATCACCGCATCGCTGACCGGAGACCTGCCCGAGGCGGAACGCCAGCGGCTGGCCGACGAGATCGGAAGCCTCATCGCGCGCGTCGTCTGACGGGGCCGCCGCGCCAGGGCCGCGGCTATCCCTGCCTGTCGCCGTTCCGCAACACCGACGACCAATCACGCGCGGTGCGTGACCAAGCGCCCGATACCCCTTTGACCGCCGCGAATTCCGCAGGGTACCCATAAGGGGTATCCAGGAGGCGGACATGGTCGATTTCTCGCGAAGGTCTTTCCTGGCAGGCGCGGCGACGCTGGTAGGCGGAACGGCGCGGGCGCTGCCGTTCGAGCAGAGGAACGAGGTCAGTTTCCTGAAGGGGCCCTACAACCTCGCCTTCTACTACCGGCTCAACAAGGCCTACCGCATTGGCGCCGGGATGCACTTCTTCCACTCGAAGCAGCATGACCTGCTGCAGCTCACCCGCTTCGAGGACCACGCCGCGGTCGACGCCCGCTTCGACAAGGAGGCGCAGGAATGGCTGCGCGATCCGCCGGCCATCGAGCCTGAGATGCCGTATTACTCGTCCTACGTCGACCGGGCGATGCACACGCTGTTCCGGACCATCGACTGGACGCACATGCATCACGAGCAGACCTACGACGTGATGGCGTTCCGCGAGATCCCGTGGGTCGAGAAGAAGGCCTGGACCGACCGCGCGGTCAAATACTACCTCACCATGCAGACGCCGGGCGTGCCCCGCAGCGTCGCGCCGCTTGAGGTGACGATGCGGCGTGCGGGCATCATGATGAAGCCCTACTTCAACTACTTCCGGAACTTCTATCCGCTCGACCAGAGCCTGTTCTACGTCGCCCACTGGTGGCACCCGGCGGCCTACGAGACGCAGATGATCTCGGGCAACCGCGACCAGGAGGCCGCCATGGCCCAGACCATCGACCTGATGTACCGCGAGGTCCTGCCGGGCCGGCCGGGCCGGATGCTGCTCTCGCGCGAGATCATGCCCCGCTATTCCCGGATGAGTCCGGAGAGCGCGAACATCTTCGACAACCTGCACATGCTCCATGGCATCGCCTATTCGATCCTTGCCTATCCCGGCTGGTCCGTCGAAGAGAAGCGGGCCGAGATGTACCGGGTCATCGAGGCCATGGGTTACCAGCCCGGCGACGAGGCCTACACGCGCAGGTTCCGGGAGCCCCATCCCGACTTCGATCCGAGGACCTATCCGGCGTGGGTGCGCTCGCCCCAGGGCGCCATGGGCATGATCATGATGGACATGCTCATGGAGATGTTGCCCATGATGTACCCCGGCGGTCTCTCGAAGGCGGCCCACGCCGCCATCATGCAGCAGTTGATGAAGAACGGCCGGCTCGGCATCGAACCCGGGGAGATTCCCGGTTCGCTCAACGATGCATTCATGCGGGTCGCCCCCGGCATGCGGATGATGCCCGGTGCGGTTGAACCCGGCGAGACCCCGACCATGATGGTCGAGCACATGCTCTCCGCCTGGAAGGCCAAGGCCGCGCGTATCCCGGACGTGGCGCCCATCGACATGACCGTCGAGCCGAGCCTCGGCCCGGCCCGCGTCGCCGTCCGCTGAGGGGACCCGCCATGTCAAAGCACGCTCTCACCGCTCTCGCGGCCCTCCTCGCCCTGTCCGCCATCCCCGCTCGGGCTGCCGACCACTCCAACCTGGAGGAGGGGCTGCCCATCACCATCGAGGACGCCTATCCGATCAAGGAGAACGGCCTCGAAGTTCAGTCCTACTTCCAGTACGACCGCGCGCGTCGCGACCCGCGGGGCGTCAGCAGCCTGATGGCGGTGCCCCGTCTCGAATGGGGAGCCTTCAAGAACTTCCAGCTTTCGGTCGAGGCACCCTACCGGGTCGGCACGGCGAGCGACACCGACCAGGGTGAGTTCCGGGCGCAGGGCTTCTACAACTTCAACCAGGAAGGGCTGCTCCTGCCGGCGATGGCGTTGGCCCTCGGGGTGAACACGCCCTACGGGATGCGCGCCGGCGGCACCGAGACCGAACTGAAGTTCCTGGCCACGAAAAGCGTCGGCACGCCGGACCCCGAGGGATTGTCGCCGTACTCTTACGTCCCGCGGCAGGTCCACTTCAACGCCTCGTGGTTCCACAACTACGATCCGACAACCGGCCGCGAGGCCGAGCGGCGCGACCGCTACCGGGTCGGCGTCGCCTACAGCCAACCGGTATCGAACAGCGTGGTTCTGGTCGCCGACATCTACCGCGAGACCGACCGCGAGCGGGGCCGGGCGGTGAACCTGGCGGAGATCGGCGCGCGCTACATCGTGACCCCGCAGACCGTGCTGGTCGGGGCCGTCGGCGTCGGTTTCGGCGGAGATCGACGGCAGGACTTCCGGGTCACCGCGGGTCTCCAACACTCGTTGAGCTTCCCGTATTCCTTCGATCCGCCGCGGTAGCCGGGTGCCGTCGCCACCCTAGGGAAGCCATGTCGAATTGCAGGGAACCTTACCCCTACAGGGTATGTTTCGCCTCAATTCCTTTTAAGGCATCGCATGTTCCCGACCTGGCTTCACACGCTTTCCATCCTCGCACTCCTCCTTGGGGCCACCTGCTCCCTCGTCGTCTCCATCGACGTGATCAGGCGGCCCCAGCACATGGCGGTGATGAACGTCGTCTGGCCGGTATGTGCGTTGTTCGGCACGCTCGGCGTGACCTGGGCCTACTTTCGCTATGGCCGCCTCGCCTCGATGGAGTCGGTGCACCGAGCCGAGGCACGGGGCGAGGACATGCCGAGCAAGGTGCGGACCCCATACCCCGTGATGGTCGGCACGGGAGCGCTCCATTGCGGCAGCGGCTGCATGCTGGGTGACGTCGCCGCCGAGGGGCTTGCCTTCCTGGTCCCGGCCGTGGCCGTCTGGTTCGGCTGGCACTCGCTCTTCGACGAGAAGATCTATGCGGTCTGGGTGCTCGATTTCATATTCGCCTACGCCCTCGGGATCGTGTTCCAGTATTACGCCATTGCGCCGATGCGGGGCCTGTCGCCGGGGGCCGGACTGGTCGCGGCGATCAAGGCCGACACGCTCTCCCTCATCGCTTGGCAGGTCGGCATGTATGGGTTCATGGCGTGGGCGCAGTTCGAGCTATTGCCCAACCTGGGCGGTCGACAAGCACCAGTGAACTCGACCGAGTTCTGGTTCATGATGCAGATCGCGATGATGGCCGGCTTCGTCACGAGCTACCCGGTGAATTGGTGGCTCATCAATGCCGGCATCAAGGAGCGGATGTAGCCGGGATGAACCGCTCCGGGTTTCTTGCAGGCTTCAGCGCGTGGGATGGGTCGTCCCGAAGCGCAGCCCACCCTATGCACCTGAGGTCCGTGCCCGTCGCTTGCGCATCGGCGCCTTCAGCAAGGAGTTGTGACCGACCTGTCCGGTCGGCACCTTCTGGGCGGTCTCCAGGCTGGCGATGATGGGGCAGTCGGGTCGTTCGTCTCCGTCGCAGGCGAGGCTGAGACCACGCAGGACGGTCGCCATCTCCTGAAGGTGGCGGGCCTTTTCTTCGAGATCCTTGATGTGGGTCAAGGCCAGGGCCTTCACCTCGGCGCTAGTGCGGCCGGGGTCACCCCACAGCCCCAAGAGCACCCGGATGCGTTCGAGGGAAAAGCCCAAGTCCCGCGACCGGCGGACGAAGCCGAGCCGGTGGACGTCCTCCGGGCCGTAATCACGGTAGCCGCTGTCCTGACGGTCGGCCCGAGGCACGAGGCCGATGCTCTCGTAGTGCCGGATCATCTTGGCCGAGACGCCCGACGCCTCCGCTGCCTGCCCGATGTTCATGGCGATCCCCGTGTTGACCTTCCCATAGTGGGAAGCCCCACACCGATAGGCAACACCGACGGATGGAAACAGGAAAATGGCTCACGGCACCGCACCGAAAGTCCCCGTGAACGACCATGCCGGGCACGGCCACGCGCATGGCCATCACGCCGAGCCGGCATCCGGCATTGGGACGGTCAAGGATCCTGTCTGCGGCATGGCGGTCGACCCACATACGGCCAAACACCGTGCGGAGCATAGCGGTCGCCCGTACTACTTCTGCTCGAACGGCTGCCGAACCAAGTTCGAGGCGGAGCCTGCCCGCTACATCGATCCGGCGAGTGCGGCGACGAAGGCCGAGCCCGTCCCCGAGGGGACGACCTACACCTGCCCGATGCACCCGCAGATCCGACAGGTCGGCCCGGGATCCTGTCCGATCTGCGGCATGGCCCTTGAACCGGAGACGGTGAGTCTGGACGACGGCCCCAACGAGGAACTCGTCGACATGAGCCGACGGTTCTGGGCCGGGCTGGTCCTGACGCTGCCGGTGTTCGTCCTGGAGATGGGCGGGCACCTCACCGGCCTGACCGAGAGGATCGGCCAGCAGAACTCCAACTGGATCCAGTTCGCCCTGGCCACCCCCGTGGTGCTCTGGGCCGGGTGGCCGTTCTTCGTGCGTGGCTACCAATCGGTGGTCCTGCGGTCGCTCAACATGTTCACGCTGGTCGCGCTCGGCACCGGTGTGGCCTGGGCCTACTCCGTGGTGGCCACCCTGGCGCCGAGCCTGTTCCCGGAAGCCCTGCGCGGCCATGGCGGGGCCGTGCCCGCTTACTTCGAGGCGGCCGCCGTCATCACGGTGCTCGTCCTCCTCGGGCAGGTGCTGGAACTCCGAGCTCGCGAGAGCACAGGCGGCGCGTTGCGGGCGCTCCTCGACCTAACGCCGAAGGCCGCGCGCCGGCTCAAGGCCAATGGGACCGACGAGGAGGTCCGGCTTGAGGACATCGTTGTGGGAGACCGCCTGCGCGTGCGTCCCGGCGAGAAGGTGCCGGTCGACGGGGCCGTTGTCGAGGGCCGGAGTTCGGTCGATGAGTCCCTGATAACGGGGGAGTCGATGCCGGTGACCAAGGAGGCCGGCGCGACCGTCGTCGGCGGCAGCATCAACCAGTCCGGGGCGCTCGTGATCGAGGCTCGCAAGGTCGGGCGGGACACCATGCTCGCCCGCATCGTCCAGATGGTGGCCGAGGCCCAGCGCAGCCGAGCCCCGATCCAGCGCCTCGCCGACCAAGTCGCGGCCTGGTTCGTCCCCGTCGTCATCGGGGTCGCGGTCCTCGCCTTCGCGGCCTGGATGGCGTTCGGGCCGGAGCCCCGGTTCACCTACGCACTTGTCGCCGCGGTCGCAGTCCTCATCATCGCCTGTCCCTGCGCCCTGGGGCTGGCCACGCCGATGTCGATCATGGTCGGTGTCGGTCGCGGCGCCGGGGTTGGCGTCCTGATCAAGAGCGCCGAGGCCCTGGAGCGCATGGAGAGGGTCACGACCCTCGTCGTGGACAAGACCGGCACCCTCACCGAGGGCAAACCGACGGTGACTCGGATCGTCCCGGCAGACGGCTTTTCGGAGGAGGAGATCTTGGGGCTGTCGGCCGGCGTCGAACGGTCGAGCGAGCATCCGCTGGCGGTCGCCATCGTAGCGGCGGCGGAAAAACGGAAAATCACGATTCCTGCGGTGTCGGAGTTCAACTCCCCCACCGGCAAGGGCGCCCTCGGGACCGTCGAGGGACGCCGCATCCTGCTCGGCAACGCAAACTTCCTCGCCGGGGAGAAGGTCGAGACGGCGGATCTCGATGCCGTGGCGGACGAGCTGCGCCGGGACGGGGCCACGGCGATCTTCGCCGCCATCGACGGGCGGGTGGCCGGCGTCATCGCCATCGCGGACCCGGTGAAGGCGACCACCGCCGAGGCCCTGGCCGGCCTCAAGGCGGAGGGCATCCGCGTGGTCATGCTGACCGGCGACAACCGCACCACCGCCGAGGCCGTCGCCCGGCAGCTCGGGATCGACGAGGTCGAGGCCGACGTGCTGCCCGACCGGAAGGCGGCGGTGGTCTAGCGCCACAAGTCGGCGGGTCAGGTCGTCGCCATGGCCGGTGACGGGGTCAACGACGCGCCCGCCCTGGCCTCGGCGGATGTCGGCATCGCCATGGGGACCGGTACGGACGTCGCCATCGAGAGCGCCGGGATCACGCTTCTAAAAGGGGACCTGACGGGGATCGTGCGGGCCCGTCGGCTTTCGCGCGCCGTGTTGGGCAACATCCGGCAGAACCTGTTCTTCGCCTTCGCTTACAACGCCGCCGGCATCCCGATTGCCGCCGGGGTGCTCTACCCGACCTTCGGCCTGCTGCTATCGCCCATCATCGCCGCGGCGGCGATGTCGCTGTCTTCCGTCAGCGTGATTGGGAATGCGCTGCGACTGCGTGCTGTGCGCCTTTAGGGAACGCCGTTTCCAGGGTTGCGCCTGGATCGTCGAGGCGGAACGGTTTCACCGCGTTCCGCCTCGACCTGCCGTTCGGCTTCGGGGCGTCGGGACCCGGATCGGACGAACGCTACGCCCTATCTTAACGCCGGCCTGATGGGCTTCCTGCACGAGACGCCCTACGCCAGGAGTTACTCGCGCAAGGACTACGAAAGCCCGGTCGGCGTTTTCGATACGGCCCGGAGCCGCGTGCTACGCTACCTGCACAACAACGGATTCGCGACGATCTTCGACCGTGAGGGATTCTGAGAGCGAAATGACCAGGCACCAGCAGCTTTCGCAGGCCTTCGCTGCCTCCAGCCCCAGCTCCAGGCGGGGACAAGGCATAGACGACGGCAGGCGCGGGACGCCGCGCCTTTCGAGCGACCGCGACTACGTGGTCGGCTATGAGCTCGGAAGCCGGCTTACCCCATCGCCCGCCCCTGGGATGCCGGCGCGCGCTCCCGAACCGACGGGAAGGCGTTGACCGGATCGCCGCTGGTTCAGCTCTACTGCAAGAAGCTGGCACCCTCGAACCTGGACGGCTTCCTGCATGCCGAGCCGGACCATGTCGGTTGGAAGGTCAACCTCGCCAAGGCTTCGCACGATGACCTCTCGCGCGCAGCCGAGGCCGGCGCCGCCATGACCAGGAGGCTGTCGAGCCTCGGCATAATTTCAGTGTTCCTGTTGCATCCCAGCACGGACGCGGCGCGCATGATGGCCTTGCTCGACGCCCTGCGCCCGGACATCTTCATGGCGAGCGCGGAACGCGACGTCGGCACGCTGATGGCGGTCAAGGCGTCCGGACTGGTCGGAGGGGTCATGGTCCCCGTCGGCATACCGGTCGCGCGGAATTCGCTCACGACATACGACCCCGTCGAGGAAGCGAGGCGCTACGCAGCCGTAGCCGATTGGTTCACGACAGACACCATCACCGAGGCGGACACACCCGACAGGTTCGGGTGCTCGGGCCGAACGAGCGACTGGCCCGCTCTTCGAGCCGTCGTCGATGCCGTTTCGAAGCCGGTCGTGGCAGCAGGGGGATTCACCCCTGGCAACGTTGCCGACCTTTGGCGGACATGTCGGCCCGCCGGCTTCGACGCGCACACCTCCGTGTGCACGGATGGCCTGCCCGACAGGGCCAAATCATGCGCTTTCGCCACCGCCGTCCGCGCGCTGTCGTGAGCCTCTCAATTCCGATGTCCGATTTCGTCCAGGTGCAAGGCGGGCGCTGCGCAAACTCACGACGCACCGTCACTGCCGGCATTGGAAAGGCGATGAAGAATGCGTTCTAGCGTCACGGGCTGCCAGTCCCAGCAATCGACGCCGACGTCGGTGCTGGCCGCCGTCCCAGGCAGGCTGCCGTGCGAGTGGCCGTAGAGATGGATGTCGCCTCGATGGAGGTGGGGCCAGGTCCGGTGGGCGTAATGGCTGAGCCAGATCCCCTGCGTCCCGCCTTCGGGAAGCGGGACCTGGACCCTGGCGACGTCGACGACGTCAGCGTCCCATGGGAGCCGGGCCCCGAGCTTCTCGTGGTTGCCACGGACCAGGAACTTGCGGCCCTTGAGGCGGGCGAAGATCCGCGCGGCGTGCGCCTCGTTGCACCGATACGCGAAGTCGCCGAGGTGCCAGACCGTGTCCTCGGCCCCGACGACGGCGTTCCAGGAGGCGACGAGGGTCTCGTCGTGCTCCTCGATTGAGGCGAACGGGCGTGGCGCATGCATTCGCGGGGAAAGGATGCCGGCGTGCCCGAAATGGCTGTCCGCGGTGAAGTGGATCCGGGGCATCTTGCACCTTTCGCGAGAGCGGAGGCGGGCGCGGGGCGCGATCCTCCTGGTCAGGTCCGGGAATCGGGCGTGCGCGACCGCACCGTCACGAAGGGACCCGACGGCGGAGGCGGACGGTGTGGCCGTGGTCGAAACAGGGTCCCCGGGGGAACCAAGCCTCGGGTTGGATCTTCCAACGGCCGCCATCCGTACGAGCGAAGGCCGGCCAGGGCGCCTAAGCGACGGCCGCCTCGGTCCTGCACCGGGCGACCGGCACCGTCGACGGCATCGGGCGTCCAGAGCGCCGCCAGAGATCGAGGAACTCGCCGAAGTGCCGACGCTCGGCGCGTCCGGCTTCGAGGCAGGCCGCGAGGCTGTCCATCGACGCGTTGTGGCCAGCGGCGTCCGTCTTGCCGGTCAGCAGCGCCCAGCGGACGTAAAGGGCGAAAAGATTGACGACGTCGATTTCACAGTACGCGCGGACGGCGCCCAACTCGCCGCGCTGGACCATCGCGGCCACCTCCGAGCCGTGTCCGCCGAGCTTGCCGGGCAGGCCCATGGCGACCGCGACGTCCTGCATGCCGAGCTTCGTCGCGGCGCCATGGTCCGAGATCTGCTCCATCAGGTCGCAGTGCCAGTCGGCGGCGTACCGGTAGACGTAGCCGTTCCAGCGGTCGCCCGCGGTGAACCAAGCGTCGGCGGCGATGCCGTACATCATCGCGCGCAGGCGCAGGACCGGCAGATCGAAACTGCGCCCGTTCCAGCTCACGACCCTCGGACGCAGGGACGCGAAGTACGCCCAGAAGGCCTGGAGAAGGCGGCGTTCGTCCCAGCCTGCCTCGCCGCCGCTGCGGCAGCAGCGGACCTCGTAGCGTTCCCCGCCGGCCGAACCCGGCAGGATCGACGCCTCGACGAAGGATACCGCGACGACCTTGTGCCAGATCGCCTTCGGGACGAACTTCTCGGGCGGCCAGTCCGCGGGGATGAGATCGGGATCCGGGATCGTCTCGACGTCGAGGCAGAGCATGGTCTCATGGCGCATCGAATCACCGTGCTTCAGCGTGAGGGAACGTGGTCAAGGGGGCGGCCCCGGCGTCAGACCTCGACGACGAGGGTTGGATCGAAGGCTTTGCCGCGATCGTCGCGTGGCCGCGGATTGGCGACGACGCGGGTCTTCCCGAGGCGGAAGTCGACGGCGGCGGGGACACAGCCATGGACCCAGAGGGCCGGTGCGCCCCAGGCGTCCATGACGTCCTCCAGGTCGGTGGCGTAGGAAGCCGCCAGCCAGGGATCGCCGTACCACCCCTCCCAATCGGGAGGCAGCGAGAACGGGGACGGGGCGTGGTGCGTCATGACTACCACGCGGTCGCCGGGTCCGACCCCGCTCACCAGGGCCGTGGGCGACGTGCCGAAGCCGAGGCGCTGGCACACGGCGTTGCCGAGCGCATCCTCGATGAAGGCGCGGGATCGGGCATGAGCGCCGGCCGCGTCGTGCGGTCCCCAGGGCCGGCCGTCCTCGGCCAGGAGGCCGCAGGCGCCGGTCCAGCCATGGCGCGCGTATCCGCGCGCCGCCTGGGCATGGACCGCGCCGTTCAACGACCAATCCGTCCACAAGGTGGCCCCGATCACGTGGACCGCGGCACCCCGTCCGTCGGGCAACCGGATCGCCTCGTCCGCGAGGACCACGATGCCGAGGCCGCTTCCCTTTTCCCGGGCGCGCCGCAGGGTCTCCGAAGGGGGAAGCTCGCTCCGATAGTCGCGGGTCCCCGGGACCAGGATTACGGGGCGGCCCCTCAGCCGGTCGTGGAGCGCCGCGGCGAGCCATTCGAGCGATGCGGCGAGGTCGTCGGCGACGTTGCCGGCGACCAGCATCGCGTCGAAGCGCGGGAGCGGGTCCGGAAGGACGAAGCCGTCGTCGTCCCGGCCGACCGCGAGGTCCGAGAGGATCCATAGCCGCATGCCCCCGGCCGCACCGACCGAGGCAGGGAAGCGGGCGTTCGCGACCGACGTGGGGTCGGGGCGACGTCGACTCTTCCAGGCCGGCGGCCCTTCCCGGAAGACCCGGGGCAGGACATGGTCATCGCTCTCGCGTCGCTGCGGCATGCGTCCCCTCGAAACGGTTTCGGTTACGGACATCGGGCTCGGCCTTCGGCCAAGGGAGCGGGCTCAGTGATGGAGGCGGGCGCGGTCCCTGACCCGCAGGACGCCGTCCAGCATCCGGCGCAGGCGGCGCACGGAGCCGCCCCGCCACGACCGGCGAAGGGCCATGGTCTCGACGGCATCCAGCGGCGGGAACCACCGGGGATCCAGGCCGCGCTCGGCGGCGACCTGGTCGAGGAGCGCCGGCAGGAGGGCTTCGAGGTGACTGGCCCGCGGCATCGCGAAATCGACCACGCGCAGCCGGTCGAGAAGGGGCGCGGGCAGCGTCCAGTCCACGTTGGCGGTGGCGACGACCGACACCCACGATAGGTCGAGTTCGGCCTGGACGCACGGATCCGGGAACCGGACGGCCGTCTCGGGTTCGAGGAAGGAAATTATTCCGTCCCAAAGGCGTCCGTAGTCGCTGCGCGTCGGCGCCTTGTCGACCTCGTCGACGAGCACGAACGGGTTCGCCTGGAGGAACCGGTTCACCGCCATGAACGGCCGGCACGGCTCCGACGAGTACCACCGCCGCTCCGTTCCTCCGAAGCTCGCCCCACCGTCGTTCGAGCCGTCGACCCGTAGGATGCCGATCCCGAGCGTCTCGCCCAGCCTCCTGGCGAACCGCGACTTCCCGCTCCCGGGCGGACCGAGGATCAGCAGGGGGGCGAGGCGGACGTAGGTCCGGCCGACGAGGTCGCGCAGGATGAAATCGATGGCATCGCCGGCCTGGGGGAATTCGGCCAGGAGCGCCTTCCTCACGACGGCGAGGTTGGGGGTCCGGACCAGCGGCAGCGGGCGTCCGATGGCCTTCTCGTAGCCCTTGGTGACGTCCTTGCCCTTTCCGCTGCCGGTGGTGCCGAGGGCGCGGCAGACCAGGACGTGGCCGTCGGGCACGCCGACGTCCTCGTCGGGCTCCGCTTCCTTGCCCTTGAGGGCATCGAGCCGGCTCGACCTGACGGTCGCCTCGCGATCCAGGCGCTTGCGCTCGGCGGCGCGCGCGCGACGCTCGACGGGCTGGAGCGCGTCCTCGCCGAACCGCAGCGCGACGCCCCCGATGCGCTCGTTCCCGTGATGGCGGGGCGCCTCGCCGACGGCGATGGCGGAAAGGCCGAGCGCCAGCGCGTTGACCTGGACGCGAACCTCTACCATGGCCGCGTCCACCGCCTCGTGCCAGGCCCGACGGAGCGCATCCGCCGCTTCCCCGTCCGAGGCGGCGGGCAGGCGACCGGCATCGGCCTGCACGAAGTCGTCGTCGTCGTCGTCGAACGCGGCGGCGAGATCCATGACGCGCAGGATCGCGGCGGTCTCGTCGACGCGCTCCAGGTCGCGCCATGCCGCCGCCGCGAGACGGGTGGCGACGGTCCGGTTCGTCGGGGGCGTGGACAGGATCAGGACCGCATCGGCGATCTCGCGCGCGGCCATGCAGTCGTTCCCGGCCGAGAAACGGTCGAGGAGCGCGACGACCTCGGCGCTCACGTCCGGCTGGCGGCCCCCGGGGGCCGGCGCGAGGGACCGGCGACGCGTCCGACGGAGGAAGCGGCCGAGGATCGCCCGGGGACCCCGGGGTGCACCGGCTTCCTCGTCGTCCGGGGCCGGATGGTCCGGCCAATTCTGGATCGGACCCTGCTCGGCCCAATGGGCCAAGGCTCCGCCGAGGCCGGCATCGAGCGCGCCGGCGTCCAGCGCCAGCGCGACCGGGACGCGGCCGAAGATCCCGTCCTCGTCCAACCCGGCCCGCAGGAGGCGCGGCAGGTGACGCAGGACGATGCGGCGGGCGAGTTTCGGCGGAACGGTGGGTGCGCTCAAGGGCAGGTGCCTCCAATCGTCTCTCGGATGTTCGCGGTCGCGTCGGGCGTGCCCGGCCGCTCGGCCTTCAGGGATCGGCGCGGCTCCCCAGCCGCACCCAGCCTTCCTCGGTCAGTGCCCATGCCAGCCGCGGATCGAGCGCCCACATCCTGCCGGTGATGACGGCCCGACCGTCGACCGCGCCGAGGACGGCCGGCGAAGGCAGGGACGCCGCCTCCCACCCCTCCAGCCGGGGCGCCCATGCCAGCTCCCTCGCGATCGGCGAGGCGCCGGCCGCCACGCGTTCGAGGCGCGAGACCAGGATGCGCAGGGCGGCGATTCGCTCGGGGAGGTCGTCGGGCAGGTAGGCCGTCATCGCTTCGCCCCCGGCTTATCGGCCATGCTCCGGAGGGCGGGCCGCCTCAGGACCCGACCTCGATCACGAGATCGTCGCGAAAGCCCGGATTCTCGGAGGGGTAGCCGTGCGGGTTGCACACGATCCGGGTCGTGCCGACCGTGTGATCGCGGTTGGCATGGACGTGCCCGTGGACCCAGAGCGCCGGACGCCGCGCCTCGATCAGCTCGCGGAGGTCGGAGACGAAGGCCGGGTTCAACGGATCACCTTCGAAGGCCGGGTGGACGGACGCGGGAGCGGGACCGTGATGCGTGACCACGACGTGCGGCGAACCGTTCGCATCTCCATCGAGCGCGCCGTCGAGGAAACGCCGCGACGCCCGGTGAATCGAGAGCGCCTCCTCCGGACGGAAGCGACGCCACTCGGGATGCAACGTCGCGGTGATGCGGCGATGGTCGTTGAGGCCTCGGCGCGCCGCCTCCATCGCGACCGCGCGGCGGCCGACGCCGTCGAGGGCATAGTCGGTCCACAGGGTGGAACCGCAAAAGTGCACGCCATTGAGCTCGATGACCCCGTCTTCGAGGAAGTGGACGCCGGCGGCCGCGGCGGCCTCGCGTCCACGGGCGAGCTCGATGTCGTGGACCCGATTGTAGAACTCGTGGTTGCCCGCGGTCATCACGACCGGCATGTGCGGCCCGATGGTGCGCGCGGCCCACCCGATCGCCTCGGGAAGGCCTTGGCACACGTCCCCGGCGATCACGGCCACGTCCGCATCGGGGATGTCGGGAGGGCTCCAGGGCTTCCGCCCGATGTCGAGGTGCAGATCAGACAGGATCCAGATGCGCATGGTTCGATCCTCGTGCGGAAGTTCCCGTATCGGCGGCCGCGCGGTCGCGACGGGCGGATGGCTCAGGCGTGGGCTTCGCGATGGCGACCCGGGTCGTAGGGGTTCGGCCCGGGAACGCGGGGCGACCACGCCGTCCACTGCTCCGCGAGCACGGGGAGATGGGTGTCGTCCGGGCGGAGACGCGCGAGCTTCCGCAGCGCGCCGGCCAGGATCGCCGGGGCGGTTCGGTCACCCGCCAGGGCCCGCATCAGCAGGGCGCTGGCGACCGCGTCCGCACCGGCACCTGCCGGGCCACCCACGCGCAGGGCGGTGATGGAGACCCGCGCCATCGCTGCGGGGTCCCCACGCATCACGGCGTCCCAGTGCCGGCGCCCGAAGGGCGGTTCGATGCCGCCGAGGACCAGGCGCAGGGACCGCGCCGTGGCGGGGCCGAGGGCGCGGGGTGCGACGACCCGCCAGAGGCGCAACAGGGGCGTTGCAGCCGTGTGTCGCGCCGGGTCCCGGTCGGCGCGGGGTGGGTCGGTTCTCGACGGTGGACATGCACGGTCACGCCCAAGCCTTTCACGGCTCATGCTCGGTATCTCCGGAGGTGATGGGAAGGTTTGCGGCGTGGTGCCGGGCTACTGCAGGCCCGCGGGTCGCATCGCGACGGCGGGGGAGTCCAATTTGTACAGTCTAGAAAGGGTGCGCGCCCAGGTCCTGCCGTCGGTGGCGTAGACGTCGGACGTCAGCGCCGCCCGGCCCGACGGGATGGTCGGGTGATCGACGACATGACCGGCGATCACCCGGGTGCGGCCGACCTGGAACGACCATCCGCGCATGACCGGCGCGTCGTCGAGATCTTCCGGAGACGGACCTCCTTCCTCCAAGGTCTCCAGATCGTCGGCCAGATCCCGCAGCCGTTCGGAGAGCCGCCTTTGATCGGCGGAGACGAGGGTGCGTTCGCCGAGGCCGAGCGCCTCGACGAACGCGTCCTGGTCGAGCCGCGCCGCGTGTGGGTTCGAGGCGGCGACCTCGACCGCGGCGAGGAGCAGGACGCCTTGACGCACGGTCTTGGGCTGCGGGCACCCGTCCGCGAGCGCGTCGGCCTCGGACCGCGAGGGCGCAGCCAGCGTGACGGGCAGGAACGAGCAGCGCACGGACGGGTCGTGGGCCTTGCAGCCGAGGAGCGAACGCATCGACCGTTCGAAGCGCTTCGCATCCGGACCGCCGCCGGAACGGCCGCATCCGAGCAGCCAGAAGGGCTGCCGGAGCCCTTCGTAGTTGAGCCGGTCGATTGCGGAGGCGGCAAGCCGCTCTTCGAGCGCGCCCGGTCCGACGACGAGGATCGAGAGGTCCGCCAGCGCCGACAGGTCCGAATCGTTGACGAGGTGGAGCGGCAGGTCGAGGACGACGTCGCAGGCCTGCGGATCGCCATCGCCCAGCATGTCCCCGAGGTCGTCGGCCGAGAAACCGTGCGCCGAAGCGGTCCTCTCGACGAAGGTCAGGCCCTCTGGCATCGTCCGGGGGAGCCGCGCGACGCCGTCGTTCGGACCGGCGATCCGCAGGACAATGGCGGGTCGCCCGGAAATGGCGAGGGCGAAACCCGTGGTCAGGGCAGCGTGTGTCGCGGCCGCGCGACCGTCCAGTCCGTGAAAGGTGAAGAGCAATGGAGCGATCCCATTCCGCGAGGATGGAACGGAGCCTCGACGGCGCGGCGGACTTGGATCCGGCGACGACGGCAGGGCGGTTCCGATCAAGGAAATGGAATTATGCCACAGGTATAAAATTTTATCATCAGCATAGCAAGCCGCCGATGGAGCTTTCGGATCTCTTGGTTAACGAACTGGCGGCCGGCGCGGTGTTTCCGGGCGGGGCCTGCCAGGCGGCGCGAGAGATGCTCGGGCTGACGCAGCAAGACCTGGCGACATCGGCGCAGGTCAGTCGCAAGACCATCAACGACTTCGAGAACATGAAGACGGAACCGGGCGGTCGTATCCTTCGGGCGTTGCGCGAGACCTTGGAGGCGCAGGGAGCGCGCTTCTGCGTGCTCGGCGGGGCCGTCGGTGTCTACGTCGGCAGGCCATGCGCGGTGGACGGCACCTGATATCAACCCGGCCGGGTCGCGGGTCATCCATCCGGCCGCTCGAAGCTAGTGGTGGAAATCTGACGCTTGGTACCCATTCCTGACCGTCAGAGAAGGATGGGAAGCAGCTTGGCTGCTTTCAGTCGCAAGACGTTCATAAGCGGACCTAGGATGACCCGCAGTCTCCGGATGGACGGTCCAACCCATCGAATGGTCGAAGTTCGTTAAAGTCGGATGCCGACATCATCAGAGGCGATGCGACCGGCACGAAAGTGCTCTGCCTCGGGAGACAGCGTGATTCACGATTGCAAAGCCCCGGTCACGCGACATCTCGTGCTGGTCCGGCATGGCCAGAGCGTAGCCAACCGATCCGGCCTGTTCACGGGATTGCTGGACTCGCCCTTGACCGAGCAGGGCCGGAGGGAAGCCGAGGCAGCCGGCCGGCGTTTGGCAGAGTGCAACTGGCGCTTTTCCGCTGCCTTCACCTCGACGCTGACGCGGGCCGTCGTGAGCGGCCGGCTTATCCTCGATGCGCTCGGGCAACCCGGATCGGTCCCCCAAAGCTTCGCCGCGCTCGACGAGCGAGACTACGGCGACCTCAGCGGGCTCGACAAGATTGCCGCCGATGCGCGCTGGGGGGCGGAGCGGATCGAGACCTGGCGCCGCTCCTACGCCGAGGCGCCGCCGAACGGTGAGAGCCTGCGCGATACCGTCGCCCGCATCGTGCCATGCTACCTCCGAACCATCCTGCCGGCGGTCATGTGCGGGGACGTGCTCGTCGTCGCCCACGGCAATTGCCTGCGGGCGCTTGTCATGGCGCTTGAAGTCCTGAGCCCCGCGGAGGTCGAGCACCTCGAACTCGCGACGGGCTCCGTCAGGATCTATGAGCTTGCTGCGGACACGACGATCACGGCCAGCTGGATCGACGGGTGAATCCGCCTGTCGCCCCCCCACAATGCGTCTCCGCAAACTCTGAGGGGGTCCTCATCTCATCTATTTCAGTGATGAAAAGCATCTAATCATTCCGCTGGAGTGAATGAACGGGACCTGGGATCCTCCGGCATCACATCGGAGCCATCCATGTCCGCGCCAAGACTTTTCTCCCACTCTCGTTCGACGCGTGCCTTGGCCGGCACGAGAGCCATCCTTCCGGGACTGGGCCTCTGCGTGGCGGTCACCGCCGCAGCGATCGGCTTCGAAGCCGCCCAGACGCATCTGTTCGGTCGTGCCTGGCTCGAAGCCCTGGTGCTGGCGATCCTGCTCGGCAGCGCGATCCGCACGATTTGGACCCCGTCGCAGCGTTTCTTTCCCGGCATCGCCTTCGGGGCCAAGACCGTGCTGGAGATCGCGGTCGTACTACTCGGCGCGTCGCTCAGCCTCGCGACGATCCTCGCCGCCGGACCGGGCCTGCTCTTCGGCATCGCGGGCGTCGTCGTGGCCGCGATCCTGTCGAGCTACGGCATCGGCCGAGCGCTCGGGCTGCATCCGCGCATGGCGATCCTCGTCGCATGCGGAAACTCGATCTGCGGCAACTCGGCGATCGCCGCCACGGCACCGGTGATCGGCGCCGACGGCGAGGACGTCGCCGCCTCCATCGCCTTCACCGCGGTGCTGGGCGTGCTGGTGGTGCTCGGCCTGCCGCTGCTGGTGCCGCTGCTCGGTCTGTCGCCGATGCAGTACGGCGTGCTTGCCGGCCTCACCGTCTACGCCGTGCCACAGGTCCTCGCCGCCACTGCGCCGGTCGCGGCGCTCAGCGTCCAGGTCGGAACCCTGGTGAAGCTCGTCCGGGTGCTGATGCTAGGCCCGGTCGTCCTGGTGCTTTCGCTCGGCGCAAGCCGGCTGCGCGAGGAGACCGACGAGGCCGCCCCCGGCGTCACCGCCGGCGACCGCCCGGCCCGCGGCGGCCTCGCGATCCACCGCCTGGTGCCGTGGTTCATCCTCGCCTTCCTTGCGCTCGCGGGCCTTCGCTCGGCCGGGCTGGTCCCGCAGGTTGCGCTCGCGCCGATGTCGGAGACCGCCAACGTGCTGACCGTGGTCTCGATGGCGGCGCTCGGCCTCGGGGTCGACGTGCGCAGCGTCGCCAAGGCCGGCGCGCGGGTGACCCTCGCGGTGGTCGCCTCGCTCCTTGCGCTGGGCGCCGTCAGCCTCGGCCTGATCCACGTGCTCGGCCTCGTCTGATCCGCGCTATGGCATCGATCCGAATTCTTGATGAAAGAACTGCCGTGACACGTTCGTCCCAATCTTCGTCCGAGGCGGTTGCGCAGGCGACGGGATGGTTGATGGGGCCGGGTCGCGAAGCGGCGGACGCGGCAGCCCTTCTCGACGGGTTCAGCGCGTGCCTCTCGGGGCTCGGCCTGCCACTGGCCCGCGCCACCACCCACGCGCCGACCCTGCATCCGTCGTTCCGGTGGGTGATGCGCGTCTGGCATCCAGGAGCGTCGAGCCTAGCCCTGCGTCGCCGCCACGGCATCGAGGGCACGCCGACCTTTCACGGCAACACCGTCGAGCACGTGGTCGAGACCCGTACCCCGTTCCGATACCGTCTCGACGGGGATGGGCCGCTGCCGTTTCCCGTGCTCGGCGAGCTTCGCGACGAGGGTCTGACCGACTACCTCATCGTGCCGCTGCGCGCCGCGCGTGGACGCATGGGCGCCGCCTCCTGGGCCACGGCGAGACCGGGCGGCTTCACGCTGATCGAGATCGACACGTTGCTGGCGCTGGTCGAGCCGTTCTCGCTGCTGTTCGAGATCAAAGCGCTCGACGACATGCTCGGCGCGGTGCTGAGCGCCTATGTCGGGCGCGACCCGGCACGGCAAATCCTGGCCGGCACAGTGCGGCGCGGCGATGTACGTCTGATGCGGGCCGCGATGATGCTGACTGACTTGCGCGGGTTCGGTGAACTGTCCGACCGGCAGAGCCCCGACCGTGTCGTGGCCGCCCTCAACCGGATGTTCGATGCCATCGTGCCAGCCATCGAGGCGGAAGGCGGCGAGGTGCTGAAGTATATCGGCGACGGGCTACTGGCCGTGTTCGATGCCGATCGCGACGAGGCCGCGGCGCGCCGTGCCGCCTTGCGTGCCGCCGAGGCCGCACTCGCTGCGCTTGCGACCCTGCGCGACGGTGACACAGCTGCCTTCGAGGTCGGCGTCGCACTTCATGTCGGCGAGGTCGCCTACGGCAATATCGGCGGCGGCGACCGGGTCGACTTCACGGCGATCGGCCGCGATCTCAACGTGCTCGCTCGCGTCGAGCGCCTGTGCAAGACCTACGACACGCCGCTGATCGCCACCGACACTTTCATCGACGGATTGGCGCATGCCCTCGAACCTCTCGGCACCGTCGCCCTGCGCGGTTTTTCAGAGCGTCACGCCCTGTTCGGGCTTCGCAGGACCGCGCCCGTCGGCGCGCCGGCGGCGTGACGCCAAGACGGCGTCCTTGATCGTCCCATCGGAGATTGAAACTTCTCAAATCATCGCGTTTGGAGATCATTCGTATCGCGAAAGACCGTTGGTGGGAATAAACCGCATCCCGTAGCATCTCCCTGGTCGCGAGGGATCGCGACGGGTCCGATGCCTTCGAACGCATCGACACCGACATTCTTAGGGGAGAGACCATGCACGGACTGGACAGACCGATGAACCGCCGCCTCGTCCTGGGTGGCCTAGGGCTCGGCAGCCTCGGCGCCGCCATACCGGCCTGGGCGGCGGGCTCGGTGAAGCTTCCGCTGCCTGGCGGCCCAGACGAGCGGACGCTGACCACGGCCTTTCCGGGCAAGGGCGAGATGATCCTTCAACGCACCCATCCGCCGCTGCTGGAGACGCCGTTCTCGGTATTCGACGAGGGCGTGTTCACCCCCAACGACCGCTTCTACGTGCGCTGGCACTGGGCCTCGATCCCGACCGAGGTCGATGCCGGCACCTTCCGGCTCAAGGTCCACGGTCATGTCGAGAAGGAACTCTCGCTCTCGCTCGACGCCATCGCCGGCCTGCCCCGCTTCGAGATCGCCGCGGTGAACCAGTGCTCGGGCAATTCACGCGGGCTGTTC
Organism: Methylobacterium sp. WL116; assembly: GCF_008039455.1. NCBI lineage: Bacteria > Pseudomonadati > Pseudomonadota > Alphaproteobacteria > Hyphomicrobiales > Methylobacteriaceae > Methylobacterium > Methylobacterium sp. WL116. Next base: position 8,857 of record NZ_VRUV01000001.1, on the reverse strand, counting down.
GAGCCGCGTGTGCCCGGCGCGCAATGGGCCAACGGCTCGATGGGCAACGCCCGCTGGACCGGCGTGCGCCTCAAGGACGTGCTCGAAAAGGCCGGGGTGAAGGCCGGTGCCTTGCAGGTGCGCTTCAGCGGCCTCGACGAGCCCGTGGTCGACGACGCGCCGGACTTCAAGAAGTCGCTCGATCTCGACCACGCCAACAATGGCGAGGTGATGATCGCCTACGCGATGAACGGCGAGCAACTGCCGCTGCTCAACGGTTTCCCGCTCCGGCTCGTGGTGCCGGGCTGGTACTCGACCTACTGGGTCAAGATGCTGTCCGACATCGAGGTGTTGGACAAGCCCGACGACCAATATTGGATGAAGACCGCTTACCGCATTCCTGACGTGCCGGGCGCTAACATCAAGCCCGGTCAGACCGGCTTCAAGACGGTGCCGATCAACAGGATGGTGCCGCGCTCGTTCGTAACCAACCTGCAGGACGGCGCCAAGGTGGCGGCCGGAACGCCGGTGGCGTTGCGCGGCATCGCCTTCGGCGGCGATTGCGGGGTGAAGGCGGTCGAGTTCTCCGGCGACGGCGGGGCGACGTGGTTCCCGGCGCAGCTCGGCGCGGACGAGGGCCCCTACAGCTTCCGCCGCTTCGAGGGCAGCCTACCGGCGCTGGCCTCCGGCACCCACACGGTCCGGGTCCGCTGCACCAACACCAACGGCGTCGCGCAGCCCATGGACCGGGTCTGGAACGGCGCCGGCTTCATGCAGAACGGCATCGAGGCCGTGTCATTCCAGGCCGCTTGAGGAGAACAGCCATGAACCCGATCCGCCCTGCGGCCCTCATCGCCGCCCTCATACTGTCTCCCCCGGTGGCGCTCGCCGCTTCGGCTCCCGAGCCGATGCGCTTCAGCTCGCAATCGATCGAATTCCCGACTTCCGACCGGATCTTCCCGGACGGGCCGGGGGCCGAGGCGGTCAACAACAACTGCCTCGCCTGCCACTCGGCCGGGATGGTGCTGACCCAGCCCAAGCTCACGAAGGCGCAGTGGACCGAGACCGTGAACAAGATGGTTCACGTCTACAAGGCGCCCGTCGATCCGGCCGACGTGCAGACCATCGTCGATTACCTCACGGCGTTGAAGCCGACGCCCTGAACCCCCGAATCCCGAGGCCGCCGCGCTATTTCGCCGGCCTCGGGGAATAGACCGAGCCTTCCGGCATCTCCTCAGGGCGATGCACGGCCGGCCCGGCCTTGCACCACGGATTTCCGATTTCGAACCAGCCCTCGCGGCCGGCCTTTGGCCGCCGAACGAGTGCGCATGCCCGAGAGACCCGCTTCATGAACCATATCCGCACCAGCCTCCGCACCCTCCTCGCCGGAGCCGCCTTGCTCCTCGCCCAGGGCCAGCCCGGGTTCGCCGCCGGCTTCGACGGCGCGATCAAGAACAACGCCCTGGCGCTGAACGCCGCCGGGACTGTCGCCGCTGTGTCGAACAGCGAGGAGAGCGCCGTCGTCGTCTACGACGTCGCCAAGGGCACCGTGCTGCGCCGCCTCGACGGCTTCGTCACGCCGCGCAACATCGTGTTCGCACCGGACGGCGCCCGCTTCTACATCTCCGACAGCGGCACCGGCCGGATCACGGTCTACGAGACCGCCACCGGCAAGGAGGCCGGCGTTCTCGCCGCGGGCCCCGGCGCGTTCGGCACGGTGCTCTCGGCCGACGGGACCAAGCTCTACGTCAACAACGAGGCCGCGAGCACGCTGACCGTGTTCGACACCAAGACCATGCTCGCCGAGGCCGTGATCCCCGGCTTCGCGCAGCCGCGCCAGGGCGTGAAGCTGTCGCCGGACGGCAAGACCGTGTTCGTGACGAACTTCCTCGGCGACAAGATCACGTTGGTCGATACCGCCACCAACAAGATCACCGGCGAGATCGCCGGGTTCGACAAGCTGCGCGCCATCTCGATCACCAAGGACGGTAAGACGCTGTTTGCCGCCAACAGCGGCCGTAACACCATCGGCGTGGTCGATGTCGCCGCCCGTAAGGTCACCTCCGAGGTGGCAGTGGGCAAGGACCCCTACGGCGCCGCGCTGACCCCGGACGGGCGCTTCGTCTATTCGGGCAACCTGAAGGACAACTCGCTCTCGGTGATCGACACCGGCACCCTCAAGGTCGTCGCCACGGTGACCGGCCTGAACGAGCCGCGCCAGGCGATCGCGTTCTCGGCCGACAACGCCCACGCCTACGTCCTCAACCGCGACCTCAGCGTCGCCGTGGTGGACCGGGCGAAGAACGTAGTCGTCTCGACGATGAAGCCGTGAAGCGACGCGCGTCGGGGGCCTTATCGCCCCCGGCGCGTTCTCGTCGTCGACACGTCACGAACGCAGGACAAAAACCCCATGCTCGGCCTGTTCCAGCGCAAGGACCGCCTCATCGTCCACGGCGAGGCGCCCTACAATGCCGAGCCGCCGCTCGATCGCCTGCGGGCGGCCTTCCTCACCGACCAGGCCGACTTCTACGTCCGCAGCCACGGCGACATCCCGGACCTCGACGCCGACGGCTACCGCCTGACTGTCGACGGGATGGTCGCGACGCCCCTCGAATTGTCCGTCGCCGATCTGAAGGCACGCTTCGCGCACGTCACCGTCACGGCGGTGATGCAATGCGCCGGCAACCGCCGGGCCGACATGCTGGCTGTGGCCCCGGTCTCCGGCGACCCGTGGGCGCCCGGCGCCATCGGCAACGCGGAATGGACCGGGGTGCGGCTCGCCGACGTCCTGCACGCCGCCGGGATCGATGCGGGCGGTACGCGCCACGTCGCCTTCGAGAGCCACGACCGGATCGCGGACACGGACACGCGCTTCGGCGCCTCGATCCTACTCGCCAAGGCACTGGCCCCCGAGACGCTGCTCGCCTTCTCGATGAACGGCGAGCCTCTCGCCCCCGAGCACGGCCATCCCCTACGTGTGGTCGTTCCAGGATTTGCCGGCATCCGCAGCCCGAAATGGCTCGCCCGCATCACGGTGCAGGACCAGCCCTCCGACAATCCGATGCAGGCCGACGACTACAAGCTATTCCCGCCCGACGTGACGGCCGAGACCGCCGACCCGGCCCACGGCATCACCATCGAGGCGATGCCGCTCAACAGCGCGATCTGCGAGCCCGCCCGCGGCGCAGCGTTGAAGGCCGGCCGGCACGCGATCCGCGGCTACGCCATCGCCAGCGACCGCGCGGTCGCCCGCGTCGACGTCTCGACGGATGGCGGTCGCAGCTGGGCACAGGCCCGGATCGACCGCGATGCCGACGCGCCCTACGCCTGGACGTTCTGGGAGATCGACCGCGAGCTGACCGCGGGCGAACACGAACTCGCGGTGCGGGCCTGGGACTCCGCCGGCCAGACCCAGCCGGCGGCGCCCGACGACACCTGGAACTACAAGGGCTACCTCAGCGCCGCCTGGCACCGGGTACGGGTCACGGTGGCCTAACAGTCACGCCCAGAGCAGGGCGGTGGCCGCAAGGCCCGAGATCGCGATCAGCAAGGCCGCGATCCCGACGGTGAGGATGCGCGGCATCATCGGGATCTCGGCATCGGCGAGACGCGCCCGAATCGCCCGGTCCCGCCATGCGGCGCCGGCGAACGAGGCAAGCGCGCAGGCGATCAACGTGAGCGACAGCACCTTTAGCGGCCAGACCGCCAGCACCTCCCGCAGGAAGCGCTGCGCGGCCAGGCCGACGCCGAGGAAGGCGAGCCCGGTGCGAAGCCACGCCACGAAGGTGCGCTCGGCTGCCAGAACCGTCCGGTCCTCGGCGAGCCTCACCCGGGGATCGTCGGGGTGCACGGGTTTCGCAGGATCGCTCATCCGGCATCCGCCGTCGCGATCAGGTCGAGCAACGCGTCGGCGGCCCGGCTGCGGTAGCGCTCCTTGTGGCGCAGCACCCGGAACGGCCGGCTCGGCAGGGCGAACGCCGCCCGAACCAGGGTTCCGGCCCGAAGCGCTGCGGCGACCACGGTCTCGGACAGGACGGCGGCCCCGCCCCCGGCCTCGACGGCGGCGCGCACCGCCTCGTTAGAGGGCAGTTCGAGCGTGACCCGAAGCTGGGCGGCTGCGAGGCCGGCCGCACCCAGGGCCGCCTCGAAGGCCGAGCGGGTTCCCGATCCCGCCTCGCGCAGCACCCAGTCGGCCCCGGCGAGATTTTCGGGTTCGAGGTCGGTCGCCCCGGCGAAGGCATGGCCAGGGGCGACCACGAGGACCAGTTGGTCCTGCGCGATGGTGGTGCTCGCAAGCGTCGGGTCGTCGAGCGCCCCCTCGACGAAGCCGAGTTCGGCCTGCCCGGCGCGCACCGCGTCGGCGGCGTCGGTGGTGTTGCCCACCGCCAACCGGATAGCGATCTCAGGGTAGGCCCGGCGGAAGGCGACGAGGTGGCGAGGCAGCCAGTCGCTGGCGATGGTCTGGCTGGCGTAGAGCGCCAGCGTCCCGCGCCGCAGGCCGCTGAGGTCGGCGAGCACCAGTTCGGCCGCGTCGGCGCGGGCAAGCACGGCGCGGGCCTCGACGAGGAACACGCGCCCCGCCTCGGTCAACTCGATCCCGCGGCCGACCCGGTGAAACAGCTTCGTCGCGTGCCGCCCCTCGATGTTGGCGATCGCCGTGCTGACCGCCGACTGGACGAGGTTCAGCGCCTCGGCAGCCCGCGTCACGTGCTGCCGCTCGGCCACCGCCACGAAGATGCGGAGCTGGTCGAGGGTCACGGCTGCCGACGATCAGGCGCGAGGCCACGCACCTGCGCATCGACCGCCTGCGCGACAGTGAGCAGCCGGGCCTCATCAGTTCGACCGGTGACGACGTAGGACATGCCGCCATCGACCCAGGAGAAGGCGGCGACATCGCCCTCGCGAGCGAAGCGGAAGAGCGTTCGCCCATCGCCGTCTCCGACACGGCTGTAGAGCGACAGGCGGGTTCCGCGGTCGTCGTCGTACATTAGCATCGCTGCGGATTCGGCGCCGGCCGGCAGCAGCCGCCCGCCCATCAGGCGAAACCCTTGGGCCGCGAGATCGGGGGCCGCGACCGCGTGACCGAGGCGCTTCGAGAGCCACGTCACGAGGTGGAGCTTCTCGTCGGCGCGCACCTCCACCGGATGCACCACCTCGACCACGAAGGTGCGAAAGGCCGCGACCGCGTCCTGCGTCGCCGGTGCCTCCGCCACCATCGCCGTCGCGGGTCCGCCGCGCAGGGCATGGCCAACCCAGCCGCCGGCACCGCCGAGCGCAAGGCAGAGCACGGCTGCAGCTGCCATGGGGAACCAGCCCCCGCCGACGAACCGACGTCGCGGGCGAATGTTGGCCACCCGGAGCCGCGCCGGGATCGCCTCCTCGGCGATCGGCGCGAGGCGGGCACGCAGGCGCTCGCGCAGGGCGCGATCCGCCGAGACCTCGGCCGCACGCGCGGGTTTTCCTTTGAGCCATGCCTCGACCAGCGCCTGCCGCTCCGGTTCGAGGCGGCCGTCGATCAGGCCGTGCAGGTCGTCCTCGCCGACCGGGCGTGGATCCCCGCTCATTTCACCCTCCTCAAGAGGCCGGTCCGGCCAGTTTCCAGAAAACTTCGCATCCGTGTCCGCGCCCGGCTTAAGCGCGACATCACCGTGCCGAGCGGTACCCCGAGCACCTGGGCCGCCTCGGCATAAGACAGATCCTCCACCGCGACGAGCAGCAGCACCGAGCGCTGTTCCTCGGGCAGGGTGTCGAGCCCGGCGAGTACGTCGTGGCCTCCCAACGCGGCTTCCGGGTCGATACCCGGATCGGGCACCTGCTCCAGTGCTTCCGCGCCGACATCGACGCCGCGCCGGCCCCGGCGCCGGACGGCGCCGAGGAACAGATTGCGCTCGATCGTGAACAGCCACGCCCGCAAGTCGCCGTCGCGGCGACGCCCGGACCAGGCGGACAATGCCCGCTCCAGCGTGTCCTGAACGAGGTCGTCGGCCGCCTCGCGGTCCCGCAACAGCGCGACGGCGTAGCGCCGCAACGCCGGGATCTGCGGTTCGATGAGGGCGGCGATCTCGTCCAACGACGTTTCCCGGTCAGAGGGGGCCGATCAAGGCATTCACCGATCAAGGCTTGGCGATGTGCCACGCGCCGTTGAGGAAGCCGTCGCCGGTGATGTCGCCGGGCTTGGTGTCCTTGGCAAAGGTGTAGAGCGGCTTGCCCTTGTAGGCCCACTGCATCGTGCCGTCGTCCCGCGTCACCATCGTCCAGTCGCCGCTGGCGGCCGAGCCGGAGGCGGCCATCAGGGCCGGCCAGTTGGTGGCGCAGGGGCCGTTGCACATCGACTTGCCGCCCATGTCCTTCTCGAAGGTGTAGAGGGTCATGCTCTTGGCATCGACGAGCGCCGGCCCCTTGGCGGTCTCGGCCGTCATGGCAGGCGCGGCGGCCTGGGCGGCTAAGGCGGAGAAGGCGACAGCCGCGAAGGCGGCGCGGATCAGCAGAGTGCGCATGGGTGAGGTCTCCCGCGGTCGAGCATGACCGCATCGGGAGGGATGCCGAAGAGGCGCCTCTATTCCACGCGTCTTCTCGACGACAGATCACGAAGGCGTGAACGGGCTCTCAGCCACATCCGCGGAATAAAGCCGCGCCCCAGGCATCCTTCCCATCGACACCGGATCAAAAGGAAGCCGCATGCGCGGAGCACTGGGATTTGCCGTGACGGCGGCGCTGATGGCGAGCGGCCTCGTCGGCGGCCGGATGATGATGCGCCCGACCTTGGCCGCCACCGAGCCAGCGGCAGCTCCGTCCGCGTCCTTCGACGCGATGATGGCGCAGTCGATGGCGCAGATGCATGCCGACATGATGGTCCCGCCCTCGGGCGACCCCGACCGCGACTTCGCCGCGATGATGATCCCGCACCACGAAGGCGCGATCGCGATGGCGAAGGCAGAGCTGCTCCACGGCAAGGATCCGGTCCTGCGCCGCCTCGCGCAGGGGATCGTCGTCGAGCAGGGCCAGGAGATCGATGTGATGCGCCGCGCGCTCGCCGATCGCCCCGCGATGCCGGGTCGGTCCGCCGGCGCCCCTCCCGTTCACCACCATGGCGCGGCACCTGCCGCCGAGATGCCTTCGGAGCACCGCCGATGAAGACCGCCCTGACCGTTCTCGCCCTTGTGCTGCTCTCCGGCTCGGCCTTCGCCGGGCAGGCTCCGGGCCCCGCCTCGGCGCCCGACGTGCCCATCAGCAGCAAAGACCGGTTCTACACCTCCGATCAGTTCTCCAATACGGTCTCTGTGGTCGATCCCGCCGCCAACACCCTGCTCGGGGTGATCCGGCTCGGCGACCCGACGCCGATAAACCTGAGCCCGCTCTATCGCGGGCAGCTTCTGGTTCACGGCATGGGCTTCTCGCCGGACCACAGGACCCTGCTCGCGGTCTCGATCGGTTCGAACTCCGTGAGCTTCATCGACACGGCGACCAACGCGGTCCGCCACACCGCCTATGTCGGCCGCTCGCCGCACGAAGCCTTCTTCACGCCGGACGGCCGAGAGGTCTGGGTGAGCGTGCGCGGCGAGGACTATATCGCCGTGCTCGATGCCGCGACCGCCATGGAGACCCGCCGGATCACCGTACCGAACGGGCCGGGCATGACGATCTTCTCGCCGGACGGCACCTACGGTTACGTCTGCTCCAGCTTCAGCCCCGAGACCGTCGTCATCGACATCAAGACCCACGCCATCGTCGGCCGCGTGAAGCAGGAGAGCCCGTTCTGCCCCGACATCGCCGCCACGCCGGACGGCAAGCAGGTGTGGTTCACCCTCAAGGATGTCGGCCGGACCCAGGTGTTTTCGGCGCGTCCGCCATTCGCGCCGCTGAAGACGATCGAGACCGGGCCGATTACCAACCACGTCAACATCGTCTCGACCAAGGCCGGCCAGTTCGCCTATGTGACGATTGGCGGCCTGAACCAGGTCAAGGTGTTCCGCACCGACGATTTCTCCCAGCTCGCAACGATCCCGACCGGCGCCCTGCCGCACGGGCTCTGGCCCTCGGGCGACGGCAGCCGGGTCTATGTCGGCCTGGAGAACGCCGACAAGGCCGCGGTGATCGACACCGCGTCGAACACGGTGATCGCCGAGGTGCCGATCGGCCAGGGTCCGCAGGGCGTCGCCTACGTCCCGAACGCCGTGCCGGAGGGGGACGGAAAGCAGAACCTCCAAGCGCTGGGCGCAGCCGACAAGACCAGCGCGCTGACGCTCGCGGGTACCGATGGCAAGCCGGCGACGCAGGTAACCCTGTTCGACCAGGGCGTGTTGCAGACGCTGCAGGCCGCGGTAACGGGACTGCCCTCGAAGATGCCGTTCGTGCTGGCGCTGGCCGCCGACTCGAAGGGCGCGACCGGCCTGGAGCCGCTCGCCGCCTTCATGACCAACCCGGCCGGCGCGGCCATCGTCAACGCGATCGGCCCGATCCGCCAGATCACCCGCACGGATGCCGGCGCGAGCCGGCGCTACCTCGTGGTGGTCTCGGGAAAGCCCGGTGAACTCGGCGGCGTCGTCCAGATGCAGACTGTGGATTGAACGGGCGGCCTCACGAGCGCGGGAAGCGGGAATCCGAGAGCATGCGTTCGCAGCGCGCGTCCGGCTGCAACGTCTGCTTTCAAGGCCGCCATTGGCTCGCTTCTATGACCGAGTAGGTGAAGGTTTTCGGATGCTGGCCGGCGCAGGTCATGCGGCTGGGCTGAGGGCCGGCGTCCGCAAACCGCCCAAGCACGAACCCGCGATGGTGTGAGCGCACCGCCTATGGGGATTCGAAGATCTGCGGACTGAGCGCGGGGTCAGGCGGTGGCACGGAGCTGCCCCTGGCGGGCGGGGTGCTGGCCAAGCTGTTC